>JABBNV010000132.1:2074-7461 GCA_019352125.1 Acidobacteriota bacterium
GGGAGAAGATGGGCACAGCAATAGATGAAAGCGTGGACTAATACGTGAGCAACGAACGGGGTTCTGCAACTCTGGAAGGCACAGAGCTGGACTTTGACGTCACCGCCGTAGGCCCCACGGGGCGCCCACTGCGAGATTTTCCCGAACCGCCAGAACTGGACTCGCACGGACCAGCCCGTGTGATCGCCATGGTCAACCAGAAGGGTGGCGTTGGCAAAACCACGTCTACCATCAATCTGGGTGCTGCCCTAGCCGAGTACGGACGCAAAGTATTGCTGGTTGATTTTGACCCGCAGGGGGCGCTCTCTGCCGGGTTGGGCACCAACCCCCATGAGCTGGACGTCACGGTGTACAACGTGCTGATGGACCGAAAGGTTAGTATTCGTGACGCCATCCGTAAAACGGATGTACCGAACCTTGACTTGTTGCCAGCAAACATTGATCTCTCCGCGGCCGAAGTGCAGCTGGTCAATGAGGTAGCGCGCGAACAGGTGCTGGAACGCGCACTGAAAAAAGTCGAGGACGATTACGACGTGATCCTCATCGACTGCCAGCCATCGCTGGGTCTGCTGACCGTCAACGCATTGACTGCAGCACACGGCGTGATCATCCCCTTGATCTGCGAGTTCTTTGCTCTGCGTGCTGTGGCCCTGCTGGTAGAAACCATTGAGAAAGTCCAGGACAGGTTGAACCCGCGCCTGCAGGTGGACGGCGTCTTGGCCACTATGTATGATTCCCGCACGCTGCACAGCCGCGAAGTTATTTCGCGCTTGGTGGAAGCCTTCGGAGACAAGGTGTTTGAAACTGTTATCAAGCGCACCATCAAGTTTGCAGATGCCACGGTAGCTGCTGAGCCCATTACCTCCTACGCCGGCAACCATGCGGGTGCAGATGCGTACCGCAGATTGGCCAAAGAGCTGGTGGCTCGTGGTGGAGCCCCCTAACCCGGACGGTTCTCACCCCAGCGTTGATGCCAGCCCGCGGTTTACACTGGCGCTGACCAACTTTACTGGCCCCTTTGACCTGCTGCTGGGGCTGATTAGCAAGCACGAGTTGGACATCACCGAGGTAGCGCTGGCACAGGTGACGGATGACTTCATTGCCTACATCCGCAACCTGCAGCGCAGTGGCCAGGAATGGGCGTTGGATGAAGCCAGCGAATTTCTGGTGATCGCGGCCACCCTGCTGGATCTCAAGGCAGCACGGTTGTTGCCGCAGGGCCAGGTGGAGGACGATGAGGACATCGCGCTGCTGGAAGCCAGAGACTTGCTGTTTGCCCGGCTCCTGCAGTATCGCGCTTTCAAGGAAGTTGCGGCCATTATTGATGCGCGGCTGGTAGAAGAGGGTGATCGATTCCCTCGGTCTGTGACCCTGGAGCCCCAGTTTGCCGCGCTTCTGCCCGAGCTCATTTTCAACTACACACCAACCCAGGTTGCGGAGTTGGCGGCCAAGGCCCTGACGCCCCGAGAACCCGAACCTACGGAAGTAGGGCTCACTCATCTGCACGCGCCCGCGGTCAGCGTGCGTGAACAGGCCGAAATCATTGCTACGCGTCTGCAGGAGGGAAAGCCCCTGTCATTCCGCGCACTCATCGTGGACGCGGCGAGCACGCTGGAGGTAGTTGCCCGGTTCTTGGCGCTGCTGGAGATGTTCCGGGACGCGGTCATTGGGTTGGAGCAAGCCAGCCCGCTGGGGGAGCTGACCGTTCACTGGAGCGTGCTGAATACGGGCTGGACGGCGGCCGCTGTCCAGGAAGAATATGAGCCAGCACCTGCCACAGGCGAAGCTCAGGGAGCTGAAGCCCAGATGGCTGATGTTGAGGCAATCGAACCTGAAAGGGCACATCAGTGAGTCACGCCGCGGATCATGAACTCGATCGACTTCCAGGCGGCGCCCGCGCGGCGGTGGAGGCAATCCTGATGGTGGTGGATCATCCCACCTCGACCATGGAACTTGCCAGTACCCTGGCCCTACCCGTGGATCGGGTGAACCGCATCCTCACGGAACTCCGGGATGAATACGACGGCTATACTGGGAGTGGCCCAAATGGTGCATCCAAGCTTGGCGAACCCCGTGGATTCGAGCTACGCAACGTGGCTGGCGGGTGGCGCATCTACTCCCGCGCGGATTTTGCTGATTACGTTTCGGCGTTTGTGCTGGACGGACAGAGCGCTCGCCTTACCTCGGCAGCGTTGGAAACTTTGGCCGTCATCGCTTATCGACAGCCTGTTTCCAGGGCACGGGTTTCAGCCATCCGCGGAGTGAGTGTGGATTCAGTGGTGCGTACTTTAACTACTCGTGGTTTGATCGAGGAAGTGGGGACGGACCCCGTATCAGGCTCCCTGTTGTATGGGACCACCGCCTACTTCTTGGAACGATTGGGCGTTGATAGCGTGGGGGAACTTCCCCAACTGGCGCCGCACCTGCCCGGGCTTGAAAACTTGCATGATTTTGATGATTCGACTTACTGATAGCTAGCACTAAGGATTTACATATGACACCGCAGCCACGTTCCGGCCAATCCGGCAACGGACGATCCGGTCAAGGGCGTAATGCCCCTCGCGGCGCAGGCGCGCCCAGAACCGGCGGTGCCCCACGATCTGGTGGCTCCCGGTTTGGCCGTCCTCAGAACGACGGCGACTCAGCTTCCTCAAGCGCACCGTGGTCGGAAAGGTCTGACACTTCCGGCTCAGACGCACCCCGGTCCGGGGCACCCCGGTCGAGTGCTGCCAGGCCTGGCGCACCCAGAGCGGGTGCTGCTCGAGGCAGTGCCGCACGCAACGGAGCCAAGTCCAGCGGTAAGTTTGGTGCAGGTAAATTCGGCGCGGATAAATCCAGTGCAGGTAAATTCGGCGCGCCCAAGTCCGGTGGTCCCCGCAAGCCGGCTGGCCCGCGTGCCTTCGCTGGCGAGCGATTCGGGAAGAGCTTGGGTCCCGTAAAGACGAAAAAGACCCCCGGTACGCTGAGCGGCAATGATGCTGATCTGCACACCAGTGATGGCATCCGCTTGCAGAAGATCATGGCTTCAGCTGGAGTGGCATCACGCCGCGTCTGTGAAGAAATGATCGAAGCTGGCCGCGTAGAGGTTGACGGCAGAATCGTGACCGAATTGGGCCTTCGGGTTGACCCCAAGCAGGTCACCATTTCCGTGGACGGGCTGAGCCTGCAGCTCGATGACTCACTGGTCTACATGGTCTTCAACAAGCCCAAGGGTGTTGTCTCCACCATGGAGGATCCGGAAGGCCGCCCGTGCATTAGCGACTTCCTGAAGAAGCGCCAGACCAACGAGCGCTTGTTCCACGTGGGTAGGTTGGACGTTGGCACTGAGGGGCTGTTGCTCCTCACCAACGACGGCGAGCTGGCCAACCGCTTGACGCACCCCAAATACGAAGTCTCCAAGACTTACTTGGCACAGGTGCGCGGCCCCATGGGCCAGGGCATCGGTGCGCAGATGAAGTCCGGCATCGAACTCGAAGACGGCACAGCCAGCGTTGACTCGTTCAAACTGGTGGATTCCACGCCCGGCCACATTCTGGTTGAGGTAGTACTGCACTCGGGCAAGAATCGCATTGTGCGTCGGCTCTTTGATGCTGTTGGTCACCCGGTGGAGCGCTTGGTTCGCGTGAAGATGGGACCCATCGCCTTGGGCGACCAACGCCAGGGCAGCATCCGTGTGTTGGGCAAGCAGGAAGTTGGGCATCTACTCTCTTCAGTGGGGATGTAACCACCAGTGAGCGCAACGCATCTTCGGGGGCCCGTGCTGGTAATGGGCAGCGGCCTGCTCGGCACGTCCATCGGGTTGGGCCTGCGTGCCCGTGAGCTGGATGTAGTGCTCTCTGACCCGTCCCCATCCGCCCTAGGCGTGGCGGTGGATATTGGGGCCGGCCGCCCACTGATCCCGGGGGATCACCTGATCCCGGAACTGGTGGTTGTCGCTGCACCGCCGGACGTCACCGCAGCGGTAGTGGCACAGGCCCTTGCGGACTACCCGGACGCCGTCGTTGTTGATATTGCCAGCGTAAAAGGCGCCATTCTTACCGAATTGCAGCACACAGGGCTGGACCTGAGCCGCTACGTGGGAACTCACCCCATGGCCGGGCGGGAACGCTCCGGGCCCGTAGCGGCGCGCGGTGAGCTGTTTACCTCCATGCCGTGGGTGCTCTGCCCGGCTGAATCCAGCTCTCCCTCTGCAGTGAAGACAGCCCATTCGTTGGCCATTGATCTCAACGCCGTGGTTTTCAGATTTACACCCGAAGAACACGACGCGGCGGTGGCCCTGGTGTCGCACGTGCCGCAGGTCATGGCCTCGTTGGTGGCCGCACGGCTGCAAGATGCCCCGCAGCATGCGCTCTCACTGGCTGGCAACGGCCTGCGTGACGTGACCCGAATCGCGGCAAGTGATCCCGCCCTGTGGGTGCAAATTCTGGGTGCCAATGCGGACAAGATTGTGGGCATTTTGCACGGCGTCCGTGAGGATTTGGACCGGTTGATCGGCACGCTAACAGCTCCTACAGCACGTGGTGCCCGGCTGGACATGGCTCAATTGATCAGCGAAGGAAATGCTGGGCAAGCCCGAATTCCCGGCAAACACGGCGGCCCGGCTCAGGCCTATGCCTGGTTGACGGTACTGGTGGATGACAAGCCTGGCCAGATTGCTCGAGTGCTCACGGAGATCGGTGAGATCGGCGTCAACCTGGAAGACATGCGCCTGGATCACTCGGCGGGCCGTGAAGTAGGAATGCTAGAAATTTCCGTCCTGCCCAACAAGGCCGCCGGCTTGGTGGAAGAACTGTCCCTGCGGGGCTGGAAGGTGCTGATGTGAGCAAGGAAGACCAATCCATGCTGCGCACACTGCACTTGGGCAAGCCTCTGGTTGTCGCCGTCGACGGCCCCTCCGGGTCAGGCAAGTCCAGCGTGAGCCGCGAAATTGCTCGGCGACTGAACCTGGCCTATTTGGACACTGGCGCTATGTACCGTGCCCTCACTTGGCACGTATTGCACACCGGCATTGATCTGCAGGACGCCGTGGCCATCGAGGCAGCGGCGAAGGATCTTGAGCTAGAGCAGTCCACCAGCGCGGACTCGGAGTACGTCCGGGTTTCCGGTGCGGATGTCACCGAGGCTATTCGGGATCCGAAAATTTCAGAATCCGTCAGCGCCATTGCCACCACTCTGGGCGCACGTCAGGAACTTGTACGCCGTCAGCAGGCAGCCATTGTCCAAGCTGGACGTCGAATGGTGGTGGAGGGGCGCGATATCACCACAGTGGTGGCGCCTCAAGCAGAGGCGCGCATTTTGTTAACGGCCAGCGAGGACGCCCGGCTGGCCAGGCGCGGATTGCAATTGGGCGGAACCCAAACGCAGGAGCAGCTCAGCGAGCAAGTACT
>JABBNV010000133.1:0-1423 GCA_019352125.1 Acidobacteriota bacterium
ATGGCGGCTGGGATTTTCTTGGGGTCCTGGACCAGCTGCTGCCACTGCCGGGGGCGTGCCAGCAGCTCGCGCAGGGCATTGGAAATCAGAGTGGTGGTGGTCTCGTGCCCGGCGAAGAGCAGGCTGTACAGCACGGAGGCGATCTCGTGGTCGGAGATGTCCTCGCCGTCCTGCTGGGCCTTGACCAAGTCTGCGGTGAGGTTGTCGCCGCCCTGCTCATGGGCTACCCGGACCAGGCGCAGGCATTCCTGCCAGTACTCCACCAGGTTGTGGGCGTGCGGGACCTGCTCCTCGTCGCTCAAGTCGCCCCAGGTCATGGCGGCGCGGGAGTCGCTCCAGCGCTTGAACGTGTCCACCTGGGAGACGTCCGCGCCGATCAGGGTCAAGATGGTGATGGTGGGAACGTCGTACGCAAGATCTTTGACCAGGTCGCCGCGGCGTTCCGAGCGGGCTAGCATCTTTTCGATGAGGGCCACCACGTTTTCCCTAATGAAGGGCTCGAGCGCCTTGTAACGGCGGGGGGTAAACGCCTTCTGCACCACCGCGCGGACCCGGGTGTGCTCCGGCGGACGGCGGGCGGAAAGGCCCGAGTAGGCCGTGAAACCGCCCTCTTCCATGATCTTCTTTGCTGCGGCACCGCGTTCACGGACGGGCGCCTGAGCGTTCTCGCTGGAGAAGGTCTCCCAATCCTCGAACACCGCCTTGATGTCGTCATAGCGGGAGACAACGTACAGGCCCACCCGCTCATCGAACATCACGGGCTGCTCGGCCCGGAGCTCGGCGTACGCGGCGAAGGGATCCTTCATCTGGAACGGCTCATAGCCGTGGTGCCCGGCGGGGGCTTCGGCACCGTACCCGAAGGGACAGCGGCCGGCCGTTTCTGTCGACGATGACATCTTGCCTCCTGGTGACTTGGTTCCGCCCGGTACCGTCACGGTGGCGGGGGTTCTTAGTGACCAGTGTGGTCCACATCACCGGCCCCTGAATAGGCGAGTCTTCCACTGAGTGGAATGCAGTCTCAGTTCCGGGCTCCGCGGTGCACGCCCATCAGTGTTTCCAGCGGGATCCAGGCAGTGGCACGCTCGATCTGAGCCGAAATTCCCCTGAGGACGGGAAGGTGCCTGGTCATGCTGGCCGCTTGAGAGGTGGGCAGTACCAGGCCAATCGAGGCGCCGATCCTGCCGGTGTGGAACACGGGAACGGCGATGGAACAGGAGCCCAGCCGCACCTCCTCCAAGGTGGTGGCGTAGCCCTGTTCGCGGATCTGGTCCAGCTCCGCGGCGAACCGCCGGGGGTCAACATGAGTGTGGGCCGTGGGCCGCTCCAGCTCCCGACTCAGGTACGCATCCCGGACCCAGCCCTCCTCGAAAGCGAGGATGACCTTCCCTACGGCGGTGGCGTGCATCGGGAGGCGGCCTCCTAC
>JABBNV010000133.1:1433-4645 GCA_019352125.1 Acidobacteriota bacterium
ACCGTAGACCCGGTCTATGTAGAGCACCTCGTGCCCTGCCCGAACGGCCAGGTGCGCAGTCTCGCCCGTCAGCGAGAAGAGATCCTGGGTGTACGGACGGGCAGCGTCGCGGAGCTGGCGTCCGGTGTTCTGAGCGAGTTCCCACAGCCGGATGCCCGGCTGATAGCGGCCGTTGGCTTCGCGTGAGAGGAAGCCCCAGTCTGTCAGCTCATTGACCAATCTGTGAGTCGTGCTCAGCGGCAGCCCGGACTTTTCAGCGATGTCAGTCAGGCTCAGGGCGCCTCGGGACTTCTCAAAGGCCCCCAGGATGCCCAGCACCTTCGACGTCACGGTGCGTCCGGGTTCGCGGTTGCCGCCGGCCATGGGGATCTCCTGGTTCCTGGTGCGCCTGTCAGCGTACGGATTCGAGTCTAGCCCTCAGGCACGCCGTTCCCCCGGCTCGCGTTGAGCAGGCGCTGCCGCTGCGGCCAGAGGGTGACTGATTCCAACGCGGACAGCGCCCGTGCCATGGCATTTGCCTCTGCAGTGAACAGGTGGCCGTGGACGCGTTGGCTACACAGCCGGAGCGCCTGCCCGCGGTCTAGCCCGAACCAATCCATCACCGTGTCAACGCCGTGGGGGCTGAGCCGCCACGTTTTATCCGCATCCTTGACGATCGCGTCCTCAATGGAAAGCGCGTCGCGGCGGGAATCATGCCCGTCGATAATGTCCAAGACGGCGGAGATCTTCGCCTCGTCGTAGCCGCACTCGGCGAGGATTCCGGCGGCCAGCCGGGCGCCTTCCTTCTCATGCAGCAACACCAGGTCCAGCCGGCCGCCGCCGGGCGCGATCGCCTGCAGGACGTCCGACGGTGGCACCTGTGACCAGCCGATGTCATGCAGCATGATCGCGGGAAGCACGACGGCGGCATCCGCCTCCGAGTGCGCGTCCAGCAGTGCCCGGGCCAGCCCCACTGCGTAGAGGGTATGGGCGTCGTTGTCGCGCACACGGAGCAAAGGAGCAGCAAGTTCCCACACGGCCGCAAGTTCGGAATCCAAGGCGATCACGCCGGCGGGTTCCGCTTCAATGCCGCCCGAGATATCCCGCCCGTATTGATTCGCTGCCGCGTGCAACTTAGTCATGTTGGAAGCCTGCTCGTATACCCACGGCCTGGCAACGGATGACTCCCGCTCAGTGGAAACGCACTGAAAGGGAAAAGCGAATGCGTTGAGAGTGGGCTTCCGACACACAGCCCATCGACTCTTGCCGCCCCCGGTTGGATCCAGGGACCGGGTCACCAGGTATGGGTGCTCGAGCGCACCCTTCCGTAAAGGAAATGACTCCTTGCCTTCACCGCCCGCCGGTACCTTGCATTCGAAGAATCAATGACGTTAGTCGAGCAGATGACCGTGCGAATCTCTTGCATCTAGTCCACGAACGGGGTGAATTCCTCTCAAGCGTTCGCCCACAGGCGCACGATGATCCGGCATTTCTTACCCCAGTGCTCGGTGAGTTCCTCAAACGCTGCCCGGGCCGCCAACGGGTTCGGAGCCGTCTAAATCGGCACCACGAGCACGTTTGAGCAAGTCCCAGTCCTTCCCGGCCCACAAACCCAGGATGTCCTTTTCCCCGTCCAGAGTGACACCGACAGCGGCGTAGATCGGCCGGTTGGCTTGACTGACCATCACGGACAGCGAGAGGACCATCTCGTTCACCCCGGTCAGACGGCGTTGGCGTTTGGCGACGATTACAGGGTCGAACGTGCCCTCACGGTCCCGCGGAACTTCGATTTCAACGGGCCCCGTTGTTTCCGTAAGCACCGTCTTGGTACGGGTGCCGTTGCGCGACTTGGCAGTGCCCTTGGCTCCGGTCTCGTGCTTTTCATAGCCGAGATGCTCGGTCATTTCCTCGTCCAAGGCCGTCTCGATGACGGTCTTGGACGGCATCAGCCTCGGAAATATTGTTCGTTTTCGCAGTGGTAGCCATGTTTTTCACAGCATCCAGTGTCACCGTCATAACGACACCTTCCCGCCCTGCTCACCGCCTGGCGTATGGGGCCGGATACACCGTTTAAATCCACAGTCCCCGCAGTCACCCGTGGTCCACACTGCCTCGCGTGGTCCACGGGTGACTGCTTTCGTCGTTCTGGTCCCAGTGTTTATCTGCCGCTGGCACGTAATGGGAGCACTTCACAGGTGCGCTGGGGTGTAAACAGAGATTTTTGTTTTTGTCGGGGAGCAAAGAAAGACCGTAATAGTCGAGTCCTTCTTTGCGTTATGCCACTTTTGAGGTGACCATCGCTGCCCCAGAATCGGAACATTCAAAAACTGGGTCTCCCCTGGCTTCGCCCGGGAGCAGGCCCAGTTTCATACCGGGGGTGCTGCTGAGGCGAACTCCTGCAGGGCCCGGTCAGACGCAGGCCAACCTGCAGGGGTTCAACTTTCGAATGACGTCTCGAAGTGCGTCAGGACCGGCGGGGCGGCGAGCAACTCGCCCAGCCCGCTGGCACCTTCGTCGGTGGCCCTCCACGCGCGGTAGGCGGCGTCGTTATCCCGGGAGTCCCAGCGTTCCACCACAAGAACGTGAGCGGGGTTGCTGCTGTCGACCAAGACATCGACGCCGAGGCACCCATCGAAAGCGCGCGTGTCGGCGAGAATCTCGCGGAGGACGAACTCGGCGGTGGGAAGAGCTTCGGCCTTGAGATTCAGGTCCAGGTGGGCGGTGATAGGCATGGCGCTCCAATGCTTGCAGATGGGTTTCGAGGTGCGGGGGCATCGAACGGTTACACGGAGGACTGCGCGGCCACTCTTTTGCCCTGCGTAGGGGCCAACCGCGTCAGCCCGGCGTTTGTTCCCTGCTCCTGTTCCTTGCCAGCCTGGTCTGCCCCGGCCGGATCCTCTCCGGCACGCTTCCTCCTCATGCAGCCGCACAAGCCGCGGGACCGCCGGAGAAACGAAGAAGCCGTGAAAATCCCCCTGGTCCAGCGCTTCTTCGTGTCATGTCCTGTACCCGGGCGGGGCCCCCGTGTGTGCGGCCGCTACGAATTCCGGCAGAAACGCTATTCGTCGTTTGCCTCCTCGTCGGCCTCGGTCACGTCCGGTTGCTTGCTCCACGTGGGAGGGGTGTCTGTTCCAGAAGCCTCGTCCTGGGCGGCGTCGTCAGCGGTTTTTTGGCTTTTGCCAGCGGAGTGGTGCACTGGTGCGTAGACCGTGTAGAGCTGCATCGGAACATCT
>JABBNV010000133.1:4655-6273 GCA_019352125.1 Acidobacteriota bacterium
GGTGACGTTGTGCCAGGTGCCGGCGGGAACGAGCACGCACCACCCGTCAGATACTTCCTGCTCGAACGCTAAGTCGTCCTTCGCGGGCCCCATCTGGGCCTTGCCTGTGCCAGCATCGAGGCGGACAAACTGGTCGGTGCCGGGGTGCATTTCCAGCCCGATGGATTCGCCGACAGGAATCGACATGAGGGTCAACTGGAGGAACTCCCCGCTCCAGGCGACGGTTCGATAGTTCGTGTTGCCGGTCGTGGCGGTCTCTAGGTCGAAGGACTGGGGCCGGGGGCCGATGTCGGGGATGGTCATGGTGGTGAGGTTCCTTACTGATGGGGTGTGTGCTTTACCACCGCGGATGTGGAGCGAACCAAGTTACTGGTGCGGATAGCTTCGGCTGCAATGCACGGTGGTGATATACCGAAATCGAGGACGGACCTGACCGCGGTGCTTACGTGCGTCCCGGCGTTCTCGGCCCTCGTTACTTCTTTTCTTCCAGGCGAAGGGCGATACCTACGGCGAAGAAGGTCGGGGCCCAGTGTCCTACGAAGATGCCCCAGCGGTCCGACTGTGCACGGTCGTGGCTGGCGTTGGCACGGCTGATGGCCCAGGAGACGAAGGACAGGGCAATCGAGGCGAACCCACCGGCATAGGCGTACTGACTCTTGATTCCAACTTCGTGGAGCTTCTCGATCATGTTCTTCTCATTTCGTCGTGGGCCAGAAAACGCCAGTCTTCCACGTCCACAATTAGATGTAAACAGCAAAGATGACATATAATCTGCCCCTCATGTTCCACGGGCCGGGTTTGTCTTGAGGCGGGGGCAGCGAGACTACTTCGCAGGACGCTCGCCGCCTGCTGGCTCCCCGCGGATTCCCCGGCGTTGGCCATTCAGGCCGACCGGGCGTGCGGTGTCTCGTAAGTCTGCAATTTTTTGCGACACCCGTCCTTGACCCGATCAGTTCGGTTCGTCCTGGGTTGGATGTCGAAGTCGTTCCCTTGGTGTTGCGGCTGCGGTCCGGCGCCCTGGGAGTCTGTTTGGGAAGAGCTGTGGTCAGAGTTCGAGACAAGCGGCGATTTGGAGCCTTCGTAGTTCTCGGACGATAACGAGTACGTCGTCTACTTCACCCACATCTACGCCTCCACTCAGTAGAAACGGTTGGCTGACACTGGTTACTAGGGGAGCCCGCTGAGGGAACCTTTACCGCACGTCGAGCGACCGCGGAGCATGCAAGTGATAGAGAGCCAGGATGAGCAGCGAGTTCACCATCAAGGACGAGACGTCATCTCTTCTCATGACGGCGAGCTCCATACCGGCCGCGTGGGACTATCGCTGACATTCCGCGGTCAGAGCTACGCAATTGATGCGGAAATGCTCCAACCGCCGATGCGCATCGCGGCCTATTGTCGGGACAGCCCTGCTGCTCACGCCCACAAAGCAAACGATGTCCGAAGATTCATCGCCGAGGGACTCGCGGCCCGAGGATTCAGCGTTGAGTTCAGTCAAGGAATCGTCCCGTGAACCCTCGACAATTCAACCGTTCGCAACTGACTCCCCACCCGTCCGCTGAAGGATCCGCCAGAGGGCATAGTTAAGCTGTGGTTCAACCTTCCAGGATCGTTGCCC
>JABBNV010000133.1:6283-7456 GCA_019352125.1 Acidobacteriota bacterium
CCTGCCTTACGATGCCTTCGCGGCTGGCGCCAGACGCGCAGTAGCTGATCGTCGATCGTAGACCAGCTGCAGCGGGAAGGTGAGCAGAATAATCAACAGCGCGTAGAAGTTGATGGCGGGCACGAGCACTCCCAGGATCAGGGCGATGAAAAACCCGATCGTCGAAACGACGCTGGAGAAGACCTCGCGGCCCGGCATGGGGTTCTCTTCCAGTTCGAGCCGCGGATGCTTCCGGATCAACAGCGTCATGGCCGTGAGCGTGAGGCTGCTCGCGGCCATCGTCCCGATGTAGACGCCGACCGAGAGGGATGAAGTCTTGAACTGGGAAACCATTTCCGTCGGCAGCGGCAAAACGACCACCGTGAACGCCCAAAACAGGTTGAACGAAAGGAGTGGACGGCTGTAGGATCTGACATGCTCGAACGTCGAATGGTGGGCGAGCCAGAGCCGGGCGATCACCACGAAACTCAAGGCGAAGCCAGAGATCGCCGCAACATTGTTCCCTATGAATTGCTCAACACTCAACCCGTCGTGCGCCGCCTCGGTGACGGAGTCGACCAGGGGCAGCACGAGCAGAGTGATAGCGATGGCCGTCACGGCATCCGTGAAGAAAACAAGCCTGTCCAAGCCGCGGGTTGTTTGCATTCATTCAGTATGAGGCGTGTCAAGGATGTGAGCATCAGTCGGTAGTTTCTTTTCGGTCAGGCAACAGCGGGAAGCGGCTGGTTTTCTCTTGGGAAGTTGGCCATTGCTGTGGCTGGCGGCTGCCCCTCGTTGTTAGCGTGGGGCCGCCAGCGGTGGTAGAGCACTTCGATGTAGCGCGCCGTCGCTCTCCTGGCGTCTTGCCTGGTGGCGAAGCTGCAGTGATGGTAGAACTCGTTCTTCAGCGATGAGAACAGCGATTCCGTCACTGCATTGCCCCAGCACACCCCGGTGGCCGAAGATCCCGTCGGAGGAATCGAAAACGGTTTTCACCTGATCCGTCAGTTCCCGACGACGGAGCGCAGTCGGGGTCTCCTTAGCGTCCAGCTGCCGGTAATACGTGGCCCGCGGAAGCTGTAACCGCCGGCACATCCAGGCCACCGGGAAATCCGCGTTCTTCTCCTGAACAACGTGGCACAAGTCCTCTACCGTTGTTCTTTGGAGATAGATGCGCCGAAACTTTTTTCAGGA
>JABBNV010000134.1:0-4953 GCA_019352125.1 Acidobacteriota bacterium
GGGCCCATTCATCCCAGAACGGCGCATACGTGTCCCCGTCGCGAGCCAGGGCCCGTTCTTTGCGGTGTTCTGCGCTCGCATCCCGCCAGATCACCACGTCCAAGAGTTCTCTGCCAGCCTGGGCTGCGGCTCCAACACCTTCTAGGATGACGACGTCGGCCGGGTCCGTGATGCGCAGCTCGCCGTCGTAGTGATTGGCCCAATCCCAGCTGGACCACTGTGCTGGCTCGCCGTGGGATAGCGGTGTCAGGACGGTGCTGTGGTAGCGGTCAATGCCAGCAACCAAGCCGTTCCAACCGGGGTAGATCTCCTCCAGATGAAATACGGAGACGCGTCGGAATTGGCGCAGCAGAGCCGCCAGTTCAAGGGCTAAGGTGGTCTTCCCGGCGCCGGATCTGCCATCGATGGCAATCAGTACCGGGCGGGCGGCACCCCCAGCCTTGGCTCGAGGGGCATCTGTGACTGCTTCGTCTGGAGCGAGCATGCCGTCCAGGCCCGGGCTGTTTATGCCCGGCCTGCCCATGCCAGTGCCTGTCCCGTCAGCCGCGAACATGGGCCACAATTCCGTTCAGGGCTGCCTCAATCTGGTCCCAGGTCTCTGCAAAGTCCGCAGCGTCTCCGTACCAAGGATCCGCAATGCCCTGTTCTTCAGTGGCCAGGTTCTTTGCTGCGGGGTCAAAGGAGCGCAACATCCGCGCTTTTGCCCGGATTTCAGAATCGGGAGCAGCGGCCTGCAAGTGCTCTAAGTGGTCCGTATCCAGGGCCATAATCAGATCCCGCTCGTGGAACCAACTGGGCTCAAAAACCCTTGCGGTGTGGCCTGCGGCGGGAATGTTGTGCTCCGCTAACGTAGCGGCGGCTCGGGGATCGATGGGGTTCCCCACCTCCCATTCGGTGGTGCCAGCGGAGTCCACTTCCACGTTCACCCCTGCGGCTGTACAAGCCGCTTGAATCATCCGCTCCGCCATAGGCGAGCGGCAGATGTTGCCCGTACATACAGTGACAATTCGATACGGCTCCGTCATGGCCCCAGTCTATCCAGACGCAAAAACGCACTAAATCAGCGCCAGTGCAATTCCCACCACGATGAACAGCGTGCCAAAGATGCGGTTCAGTACCAATTGCCCACCCGGGCTGGTGGTGACCCGACGAAGCTGCCTGGCAAGAGCCGCGAACACCAGCCACATCACAATCACGTCGATTCCCACCACAGTCAGCGTGAGAATCACGTACTGCGGCAGGAGGGGTCGATCCGGATTGATGAAGGAGGGCATGAAGGCCAGAAAGAAGACGATTGCTTTGGGGTTGAGCAGGTTGACCCAAAATCCCCGGAACAGCATGGAATGCGAGCGCATGGCGCCCAGCCCGGCTATCTCCTCGGCAGAAACGTCGCCCTTGTCTATCCACTTCCGGATGCCCAGATAGGCCAAGTAAGCTGCGCCTGCGTACCGAATGATGTGAAAAGTCAGCGGGGAACTGGACACCAGCAGTCCCACGCCCGCCGCCACAATGATGATGTGCGTAACGAGTGCCAGCTGCTGACCCAGAATGCCCCACAAGGATCTCCGAAAACCGATGGCGATGGAATTACTCATGGTATTGATGGCGCCAGCGCCTGGCGTCAGACTGATCATGGCGCCGGCACCCACGAGCGCCAGCCACAAAGATAATTGCACCAGCCAAGACTACAAGGGCGCTGCTCGATGCGCCCCGACGGGCTATAAATATAAAGTTGAGTGCACATAACTCAACTTTGACTTGACATCTCTCCAGGCCTGAGTAAAGTTGAGTTCAGAACGCTCAACCAAGATGATTGGGCTGCTTTCCCGCTAAGAAGGAGCATTCAATATGTCTCGTGCAGTAGGTATTGACCTCGGAACCACCAACTCCGTTGTTTCTGTCCTCGAAGGTGGCGAGCCTACCGTTATCGCCAACGCAGAGGGCGGCCGCACCACGCCGTCGGTTGTAGCTTTCTCCAAGTCCGGCGAGGTGCTGGTTGGTGAAATCGCCAAGCGCCAGGCCGTGAACAACATTGATCGCACCATCGCTTCCGTCAAGCGCCACATGGGTACTGACTGGACCGTAGCCATCGATGACAAGAAGTACACCCCGCAGGAAATCTCCGCTCGTACCTTGATGAAGCTTAAGAACGACGCCGAATCCTACTTGGGTGAAAAGGTCACCGACGCTGTGATCACCGTCCCCGCTTACTTCAACGACGCTGAGCGCCAGGCGACGAAGGAAGCTGGCGAAATTGCCGGCTTGAACGTGCTGCGTATTGTCAACGAGCCCACCGCTGCTGCTTTGGCTTATGGCTTGGACAAGGGCAAGGAAGACGAACTCATCCTGGTCTTCGACCTCGGTGGCGGAACCTTTGACGTCTCCCTACTGGAAGTTGGCAAGGACGAAGACAACTTCTCCACCATCCAGGTTCGCGCCACGGCCGGTGACAACCGCCTTGGTGGCGATGACTGGGACCAGCGCGTAGTTGACTACCTGCTGAACCAGCTCAAGGTCAAGGGCGTTGACCTCTCCAAGGACAAGATTGCCCTCCAGCGTCTGCGCGAAACTGCGGAGCAGGCCAAGAAGGAACTCTCTTCTTCGTCCTCCACCAACATCTCCCTCCAGTACCTCTCCGTCACTCCCGACGGCCCGGTTCACTTGGACGAGCAGCTGACCCGTGCCAAGTTCCAGGAGCTGACCAAGGATCTGCTGGAGCGCACCAAGAAGCCGTTCAATGACGTCATCAAGGAAGCCGGCATCAAGGTTTCTGACATTGACCACATTGTGCTGGTTGGTGGTTCCACCCGCATGCCCGCCGTCACCGAACTCGTGAAGCAGCTGGCTGGCGGCAAGGAACCCAACAAGGGTGTCAACCCGGATGAGGTTGTTGCTGTTGGTGCAGCTCTGCAGGCCGGTGTGCTGAAGGGTGAGCGCAAAGACGTTCTGCTGATCGACGTCACCCCGCTGAGCCTCGGCATCGAGACCAAGGGCGGCGTGATGACCAAGCTCATCGAGCGCAACACGGCCATCCCCACCAAGCGGAGTGAAACCTTCACCACCGCTGATGACAACCAGCCGTCTGTGGCCATTCAGGTGTTCCAGGGTGAGCGTGAGTTCACTCGGGACAACAAGCCGCTGGGCACCTTCGAGCTGACCGGTATTGCTCCGGCTCCGCGTGGAGTGCCGCAGGTTGAGGTCACGTTCGACATTGACGCCAACGGTATTGTGCACGTGTCCGCTAAGGACAAGGGCACCGGAGCCGAGCAGTCCATGACCATCACCGGTGGTTCCTCCCTCTCCAAGGAGGACATTGACCGCATGGTCCGCGAGGCTGAAGAGCACGCCGCTGAGGACAAGGCCCGCCGCGAGCAGGCTGACGTCCGCAACTCTGCTGAGCAGCTCCACTACTCGGTGGACAAGGTCCTGGCGGACAATGACGACAAGCTGCCTGAAGAGGTCAAGACCGAGGTCAAGGCCGACGTCGAATCCCTCAAGACCGCGCTTGCTGGCACCGATGAGGACGCAGTGAAGTCCGCATTCGAGAAGCTGCAGGCTTCGCAGTCCAAGTTGGGCGAGGCTATCTACGCTCAGTCTCAGGCTGATGGTGCTGCAGGCGCAACGGCCGACGGCGATGCTTCCGCCAGCGCAGGTGCCAATGCTGACGAAGACATCGTTGATGCTGAAGTTGTCGACGAAGAAGACGAGAAGAAGTAATGGCGGATTCTTCACACAACGAAGAACAGCAGCCGGACGTCGACCCGGCCGCCGAGCCTGACCAAACCCCCAATGGGGCAGCGTCGGGTCCGGTGGCCGAGCCTGCGGAGACTCCCGAAACCACCGATCCGCTGTCACAGGCAGAAGAGGTACTCAACGGCGTGGAAGTAGACCAGCCCAGCTCGGACGCAGCACAGGAAGAGCTTCGCAACGACTACCTCCGCCTCCAGGCCGAGTACGTCAACTACCGTCGGCGCGTAGAACGTGACCGCGCAGTAGCTGGCGACATGGCCGTCATCGGAGTCCTCAACTCGCTGATGCCGGTACTGGATGACATCGATGCAGCCCGGGCTCACGGTGATCTCGCGGACGGTCCGTTCGCTGCGATCGCGAACAAGCTGGAGAACTCGCTGAAGACTTACGGGTTGGAGCGTATCGCGGAGACTGGGGTGGAGTTTGACCCCACTATCCACGAAGCGCTGATCCAGCAGCCCAGTGCCGAAGTTCAGGTTGATTCCGTCAGCCAGATCCTTCGCGCCGGCTATAAGAAGGGTGACCGCGTACTCCGCGCTGCCCAAGTGATAGTAGCCGTACCCGAGTAACCCATGATGGATTGGATTTTGCTTGGTGGGCTCCGCCCGCGCCGCGGACGCCCGAAGCCGCTCCCGGGCCCCACCAAGCAAAATCCTTCTCCCGGGCCCCACGCGACAAAATCGACGGCGGGCCCTCACACGACTCCCGTCCTCGATCGCAGCTCATCCCACTGGGCCGAACCCCCTGTTGGGGGCTGGTTTGTTGGGGAGTGGAATTATTAGACTTTTAGAACTTATCTAAGGAGATGTCTTGGCTAGTCAGGACTGGGTCGACAAGGACTTTTACGCAATCCTTGGCGTCGCAAAAGATGCACCAGAGGCGGACATCAAGAAGGCGTACCGCAAATTGGCGCGAAAGTACCACCCGGATACCAATCCTGGGAATGCTGCGGCAGAAAAGACATTCAAGGACATCTCCGAGGCTTACACGGTGCTCTCCGATAAGGAAGATCGCCAACAGTACGACGGCATTCGTGCCATGGGCGGCGGCGCACGGTTCAGCGCTGGCGGGGCTGGATCACCTGGCGGATCGGCCGGATTCGATGACCTCTTTGGTGGTCTTTTTGGCCAAGGAGGAGCACGGGCGGGCGGCCGCACACGGCAATCCGCTGGGTTTGACAGCTCGGGGCTACCGCCGGAATTT
>JABBNV010000134.1:4963-7398 GCA_019352125.1 Acidobacteriota bacterium
TTTGGCGGCGGGGCTGGGAACTTTGGCTACCAGCCCAGCAAAGGCGCGGATCGTACGGCCAGCACCACCATCTCCTTCGCGGGCTCCATCAAGGGCACCAAGGTTGGGCTGCGGGAAGGCTCGGGCGAGGTTATTGATGTCCGCGTGCCTGCCGGCATCAAGGACGGGCAAAAGGTCCGGGTCAAGGGCAAGGGCCAATATGGCGCGGCCGGCCCAGGTGACCTGCTGGTCACAGTCCACGTGCAGCCCCACGCCTTCTTTACCCGCGATGGAAACAACATTCGCATTCACGTTCCCGTCAGCTTCCCCGAGGCAGCCCTGGGTGCGGACATCTCCGTGCCCACCCTGGATGGCACGGAGGTGAAGTTGCGCGTACCGGCCGGAACGCCGTCGGGACGGACGCTTCGGCTCAAGGGTCGCGGGGTGAAAGCAGCCAAAGGCAATGGGGACCTCCTGGTCACTATTGACATCGTGATGCCGCAGAAGCTCAGCAAGGAAGCGCAGGAAGCCGTGGAAGCGTTTGCCCAGGCAACGGCCGACGGCGATCCACGGGCTGGGCTGGCTGCTAAGGCCACGCTGTAGTCATGGACAAGAACATGCCGCTATTCGTCATCTCCGTGGCCGCGGAGTTGGCGGATATGCACCCTCAAACGCTGCGCCAATATGACAGGTTGGGGATTGTTTCGCCCAGCCGCGCGCCGGGGAAATCCAGGCGCTATTCGCAGCAGGATGTGGAGATGCTCCGGGATGTCCAGCGGCTCTCGCAGGAGGGTGTTTCCCTTGAGGGGATCAGGCGGATCATGCAGCTGGAGCATCAGGTGGCTGCTTTGAAATCGCGTGTCTCTGAGCTTTCCGCTGAGGTGGAATTGGCTCGCCGGCAACGTCCTGCGGACGCGTCCCGAATATTTGCTGCGGGTTTGGCTGGCGATGTGGTGTCCATGGCGCGTGGCAAGCGTCCGCGTGCCCGGTCTCAAGCCCTAGTGGTCTGGCGACCGCGCGACTAATCCTCGAACAAGGCAGCTAGATCCTTGCCGGTGAGTCCCGCAGACCCCATCGCTTCCCCGGCCATGACGTCGGTGAAGAGCTGGGACTTTTTGGCCTTGAGCGCCATCACCTTTTCTTCGATCGTGTCCTTGGCTACGAGCCTATACACCATCACATTCTTGGCCTGGCCAATTCGGTGAGTGCGGTCCACAGCCTGTGCCTCCGTAGCCGGGTTCCACCAAGGATCCAACAGGAACACGTAATCGGCTTCCGTGAGGTTGAGGCCAAATCCACCGGCTTTGAGGCTAATCAAGAACAGTGGATCGGTGCCGCGCTTGAAGCCATCCACCACCTCGGCACGGTTCCGGGTAGAGCCGTCCAAATAGCTGTAGGGAGTGCCTTGGGCATCCAAACGCTCTCGGACTTTGCCCAGAAAACCCGTGAATTGGCTGAAAATGAGTGCGCGGTGCCCCTCACCGATCACATCTTCCAGCTGCTCAAAGAGCACATCCAGCTTGGAGGAGCGCACGGACTTTAGCGATTCATCCACCAAGGAGGGGTCCAGACTGAGCTGGCGCAACAGTGTCAACGACTGGAAAATGGTGAATCTGTTCTTATTGACATCGTCCAGCAGGCCCAGAATCTTTTGACGTTCCCGCTGCAAATGCGTCTGGTACACCTTCTGGTGCCGCGGGTTCAGCACTACATCCAGGACCTGCTCCTGCTTGGGCGGCAGATCCTTGATCACCTGCTCCTTGGTGCGGCGGAGCATCAAGGGCTTCACCCGGGCGCGGAGTTTCTCCAGTAGCTTGGGGCTTCCCGTTTTTTCGATGGGCTTTTGGTAGAACTCAGCGAAGCGCTGGGGACTCGGGAACAAACCTGGGGCGACTACGGAGGTCAGTGCCCAGAGTTCCATCAGGTTGTTTTCCATGGGGGTACCCGTGATCGCCAGCTTGAAGCCAGTTTTGAGCTTGCGGGCACACTGGTACGCCTTCGACTGGTGGTTCTTCACGAACTGCGCCTCATCCAGCATCAGCCCGTCCCAGGCCAATTCTGTGTAGGCCGCAAAATCAATGCGGAACAGGGCGTAGGTGGTGATGACAATGTCTGCCCTCTCGGCAGCCTCGGACAAGGGATTGCCGCTCTTGGCAAACGTTTCGGACACCACCACCGTCGTCAATCCAGGCGTAAAGTGCGAGGCCTCTGCAGCCCAGTTGCCCACCACTGACGTGGGCGCAACCACCAAAAACGGCGCGGGAGTGCCAGCGCAAGTGGCCTGCTGCTCCCGTACGGAGGCAATCAGGGCCAGCGCTTGCAGCGTCTTTCCCAGTCCCATATCGTCAGCGAGCACGCCGCCTAGATCATGGTCGTAAAGGAACCGCAGCCAGTTGAAGCCCTCCAGCTGGTAAGGGCGCAAGGACGCGTTAAGCATGGCGGGTGCCGGGAGATCG
>JABBNV010000135.1 GCA_019352125.1 Acidobacteriota bacterium
ATCATTCATAGCCCTGTCTTGCCCGGCTCCGGCTTCCACACCTCTGGCTTCCACAGGGCAGGGCCCGAGAAGTATTTACGCGGTGGAGGAATTGGACCAGGGAAACGTCGTGGAACTGGACGCCGAGACTCTTCAGGTGCTGGCGCGAACCACCACGCGCGGGTCCTCACCATGCCATGTGGTCTTAGTGCCAAAGAGTGCCTCAGCATCCGTAGCTGTGGCCAATTACGGCTCCGGAACGGCGGCAGTTTTTGATTCACTTGCGGTGCGCGGCACTGGCGGCGCGGAGGTGGGATCTGGCGATGCTCCGGGCGATACCGATGACTTTAATAACCCGCAGCTCTTGGCCCACCCGGGCAAAGGTCCCGTTCAGGATCGTCAAGAGGCCTCACATGCCCATCAGGTGACGCCTACACCGTGGGGAAGCTTGTTGGTGTCTGATCTAGGTGCCGACAGGGTAGACGAATATGCGCCTACACCGGGAGAGCAGTTTGCACTAGCGGGAAGTGCGGCCTTCCCGCCGGGAAGTGGCCCGCGGCACGTGGCCATCCGCAATGGACCCGGCGTTTCGCAGGGGGATGCACCTGCTTCAGAAGGTTCTACCGCAGAACTCTACGTTTCGGGCGAGCTAGACGGCCGGCTGCACAAGTTCTTGCGGCAGAAATCCGGTGGTGAGTGGCGCTGGCACTGGGATAGCGCCATCGTCCTGGGTGAATCCGCGGGTCCTGACGACGCGCCATCCCTTCCCTCGCACCTGGAACTGTCCAGCAAGGGGGATTTGGCCTACATTGCCGTTCGGGGCCGCAACACTCTGGTGACGGTGGATCTGGGAGCCCATGAGGCTGCGCGCACATCCGGGCCCATGACGGTGCTCAGTGAGGTGGGATGCGGCGGCGATTGGCCAAGGCACTTTGCGCTCGCCGAAACGGATCAGGGGGCCCGTATGTTGTATATGGCCAATGAGCGCTCGCACAATCTTGCTGTTTTTGCCATCGATGCAGCGGGGCTCCCCAGCGTGGACCCGATAGCCAGTTTTGCCGTGGGTAGCCCTACCTGTGTGGTCCCGGATTTTTCAACTCCTATACAGCCGCTAAGCTAGTTGAACCTGCGGACCGCACCCAACGGCCCCGCGCCGCTCCTAGAAAGGGACACACCGCCATGGCGAACAAATCCTCACTTGATCCGATCATCTCGCTGGCCAAGCGCCGCGGATTCGTTTTCCAAGCGGGTGAAATTTATGGCGGTACCCGTTCTGCCTGGGACTACGGGCCGCTGGGTGTTGAGCTCAAGGAAAACATCAAGCGTCAGTGGTGGCAGTCATTTGTCCGTGGCCGCGAGGACATGGTGGGTCTGGATTCCTCTGTAATCCTGCCCAAGGCCGTGTGGGAAGCCTCCGGACACGTGGAGACGTTCACTGACCCGTTGGTGGAATCACTGCACACGCACAAGCGTTACCGTGCGGATCATCTGATCGAGGCCTACACCGCCAAGCACGGCCACCCCCCGGAAAACGGTCTGGCTGATGTGAAGGATCCGGAGACTGGCCAAGACGGCAACTGGACGGAGCCGCAGATGTTCTCCGGCCTCATGAAGACGTATTTGGGCCCGGTCGACAATGATTCCGGCAAGGAGTTCCTGCGCCCGGAGACGGCTCAGGGCATCTTCGTGAACTTCAACAACGTGCTCACCACCTCTCGGAAGAAGCCGCCATTTGGCATTGGCCAGATCGGTAAGGCCTTCCGCAACGAGATCACACCCGGAAACTTCATTTTCCGCACTCGTGAGTTCGAGCAGATGGAAATCGAGTTCTTTACAGCTCCGGCGGATGCTGACCAGTGGTTCAAGACCTGGGTTGACCTGTGCTGGGACTGGTTTGTGGATCTGGGAATCAACCCGGAGAATCTCCGCAAGTTTGATGTGCCTGCAGAGGATCGCGCACACTACTCCGCCGGAACCATCGACGTGGAATACCGCTTCGGCTTCCAGGGCTCCGAGTGGGGCGAGCTGATGGGTATTGCCAACCGCACTGACTTTGACCTGAGCAACCACTCCAAGGCCAGCGGCACGGAACTGAGTTACTTCAACCAGGCCAGTGGGGAACGGTTCACGCCGTACGTGATTGAGCCCTCCTTCGGCCTGACGCGTTCCATGATGGCCTTCCTGGTGGATTCGTACCACGAGGACGAGGCCCCCAACGCCAAGGGCGGCGTGGACAAGCGCACCGTGCTGAAGCTGGATCCGCGGCTTTCGCCGATCAAGGCAGCGGTACTACCGTTGAGTCGCAACGAGGACCTTTCCCCGAAGGCGCGCGACCTGGCGGCCCAGTTGCGCAAGCACTGGAACATTGATTTTGACGACGCCGGTGCCATTGGCCGCCGTTACCGTCGCCAGGACGAGGTGGGAACGCCTTTCTGCATCACCGTGGACTTTGACACGTTGGAAGATCAGGCTGTCACCATTCGCGAACGCGACTCGATGGCGCAGGAGCGGGTTGCACTTGACAAGGTGGAAAGTTACCTCGCAGCCCGGCTTATCGGAGCATAGTCAGTGGCCATCGAATTCCGCCCCTGGGTAGACGGTGATGACTTAACACTGCTTCAACTGTGGGGGGATCCGGACACGTTCCAGGCCAGCCAGTTCCGTGCGGCGTTGGCGCCGTCATCTGATGCCTCCCCGTGGCGTCGTTGCATTGTTGCCGAGGACGTAGTGGACGGGGTAGCCATTCCGGTGGCTGCCGGCGTCGTCTATGACACCAGCCTGCATTCGCAACGGCTGTGGGCCTACGTTGAGGTGGCTAAGGATCACCGGCGCGCGGGTCTGGGGGCAACCTTGGTGACCATGCTGCGCCGCGAAGCCGAGCAGTCGCCGTCGGGCGTCACCGCACTGCGCAGCAAGGTGGAGCCGGGTACGGCGGGTGCGGAGTTTGCTGCCGCGCTGGGGCTGAAACCGATTCAGAGCAGCCGCATGGTGCGCGTGCAGCCAGCGCCGCTTCCGTTGCCGCGATTTGGTGACGGCAGTGAAGATGCTGCCACGGACCTGGTCCAGGACTTGGCCACGGGTTCCGTGGAACTGACGGATGTGGTGGGACGGTACTACGAGTTTATTCACAGCTGGGACCCGACTGGTCCGCTGACGGCGGGCACGGTGCAGCGGCTGTTCTTGAACGAGTTGACGGGTGCCCATGGAGCTGTGGTGCTGCGCCAACCCGCTGAAAGTGCGTTTGGCTCCAGTGTGCCGACTGCCAAGAAGGGCAAGATCCGCTCCTTTGCCGTCAGCTACCCGGATCCGCAGCTGTTGGATGCATCCGCGCGTGTTGATCCCGCAGATGCTGATAGCGCCCCGGTGGGCCAGCCCTCCGAGGTTTTCCTGGGCCACGAGCCCGCGCTGGATGCGGCCGAAGCGCAGCGTGCAGTGGCAGAGTTGTTGGCCCTGATTGCCCATCAGCATCCCGTGCTGGTGGAGTACGACGACGATATGGCCGCCTTGGGTGCCGTGCTCAAGCCGCTACTGGGCGCGGGCCGGGCATCCGTGACCGGGCCGGAAACCCAGATCGTCGCAGACTGAGCACGTCTGAGGTTTAATGGGTCGCCCGGCTTTCTGCGGGCGCCGAATTCTGTGAAGGCCGCGGTTGCCGTGAACATACGGCAACCGCGGCCTTTCACGTTAAGTGCTCGCGCTAAGGGATCACCGGCGGCACGAAGCTGAAGGTCATACCAAGCAGCCACACCAGGAGCAGGACCACTGGCAGGTGGAAGATGAACTGCAGGAATGTGAACCCCACCAAGTCCCGGGCGCGGAGCTTCAGCACGGCCAGCAGCGGGAGCATGAAGAATGGATTGACCAGGTTTGGCAGTGCTTCAGCAATGTTGTAAATCTGAACGGTCCACCCTAAATTCATGTGCACGTCAGTGGCGGACTGCATCACGTAGGGTGCCTCCACCAGCCATTTGCCACCGCCGGACGGTACTGCCAACCCCAGCAGGGCCGTGTAGACGGCAATCACCACGGCAAAACCGCCGCCGCTTCCCAAACTGGTGAAGAAGTGCGTCAGATGCCCCGCCAATGAGAGCCCGCCAGTGCCCGTGGCCTTGGTCAGGATGGCCGCCATCGCAGCGTAGAGCGGAAACTGAACCAGGATGCCTGCAGTTGCAGGAACGGCTTTGCTAACAGCTTGCAGGAAGCTGCGAGGAGTGCCATGCAGCACTAAGCCTGCCACCAAAAAGACCAACAGATACCCATTCAGGCTGCTCACCACGGACAAGAACGGCAACGTCAGGAACTGCGACACCAGCCAGCCCAGAGTCATGAGACCCGCAATAATTGGCAGTATGCGGCTGTACTCCAGCCATTCCCCGGGGCGCGTACGCGCAGAGGCGGTCTCCGGCTGGTCATTGAGGTCCACATCCAGATCCGCTGCCGTGCGAATCGCACCTCCGGTGGGAGCGGAGAAGTGGGCAATCACCAGGGTGAGGAGCATGAGGATCAGCAAGGTCAGCAGCGACTGCCAGGTAAAAATCGTCTTACCGAAATCCAAGACGCCGGTGATTTTCAGCAACGCGGTCGGCAGGGAGGCCTTGGTGGCCTGAAGCTGCGCGGCAGAGGATGACAGCCCCAAGGCCCAAACTGCACCCAGCCCCATAAAGGCTGCGGCTCCAAGGGCTCGGTAGTCCACGCGCAGGTCAGTTCGACGCGCAATGGCACGGGCCAGTAGGCCCGCAAAAATGAGGCTCAATCCCCAGTTCAGAAACGAGACCACCATGGCCAGCGCCGCCACGAAAGTCACGGCGCCGCGTGAGCTGCGCGGAATCTGAGCGAGCGAGTGAATCAGCTTGGCAACAGGCGGCGACGTGGCCAGCACGTAGCCCGTCAGCACCACCATGGCCATCTGCAAGGTGAACGCTGTGAGATCCCAGAAGCCATTGCCAAAGGAATCCACAATGACCTTCGGTGATGCTCCAATGGCCAACGCTGCGACGGCTACAATGACCACCCCAGCCAGCGCAAAAATGTAGGCGTCCGGAAACCATTTTTCCGTCCACCGAGCCAGCCGCTGCGCAAAGCGAGCCAGGCCGTTCTGTTCCGAATCAACGACAGTCGTCGCCATATTCTTATCCTCCCCATCGAGTGACATGTGTCGCATTCATCCTAGTCAGCAGGGGTCACATGGTTTGGTCATCCCGCCGCGTGTACATGACAGATGTCATGCCCGGATAGTGACGGGTGTGTGGGGGCTCCCCGCCTGTTTGCCGGAAGGATGGTGGGTACGACACACCATCAAGGAGCAACCGTGACTCAACAACTTCTTAGCCAGGCACCCGCTCAAGGGGTCGCTGCAAGCGCCGCTGTTGACGCCGTCGGCCTGTATAAGGCTTTCGGAAAGGTGCACGCCGTCAACGGGATCGACCTGCACATCGAACCGGGCGAGATTGTCGCATTTCTCGGACCGAACGGTGCCGGCAAAACGACCACCATTGACATGCTGTTGGGGCTTGGGCAGCCGGATCAGGGCACTGTAAAGATTTTTGGGCACAGCCCCAGGGCCGCCATCGCCCGGGGGCAGGTATCCGCCGTGATGCAGACGGGCGGCCTGCTTAAGGACATTACCGTCCGGAAAACCGTGCAGCTGACGGCCTCCCTCTTTGCCAACAGCCAGCCTGTGGACGAGGTACTGGAACGGGCCGGCATCCGGGATACTGGCGACCGCCGAGTGGACAAGTGCTCCGGCGGGCAGCAGCAGCGGCTGCGGTTTGCCATGGGCCTCCTCTCTGACCCGGGACTGCTCATTTTGGACGAGCCCACCACTGGTATGGATGTGGAAGGTCGCCGTGACTTCTGGCAGGCCATCAGGGCGGATGCGGCGCGCGGTAGAACCGTGGTCTTCGCCACGCATTATCTGGATGAGGCGGATGCCTATGCAGATCGCATTATTTTGCTGCGTCGCGGGCAGATTGTGGCGGACGGCACTGCCGCGGAAATCAAGAACCTGGCCTCCGGGCGCATTGTCCGTGCCACTGTCACGGGTCTTGACCAAGCTATCGTGGCCGCGCTGCCCGGCGTCGAATCAGTGGAGCTGCGTCAGGACGGGGTTCTGATTCGCACCAAGGATTCGGATGCCGTGGCTCGGTACCTGCTGAACCAGAGCAACGCGACGGATCTGGAAATAACCTCACACAACCTCGAGGACGCCTTCGTAGCCCTCACCTCGGATGAAGGAAGCGCAGCATGAGCACGCAGACAGCCATTACCCCCATCAGCATTAGCAATGAGCGCAATGTTCCGCCGCTGGGTGGTTTCAACTTCACGCTCTTAAGCATTGAAATTCGACGACGTTTGCGGAACCGCCGCACGCTGTTCTTCACTGTGCTGTTCCCCGTGGTCATGTTTTTGATGATCGGCCTGCAGTACATGGATACCTCGGTGGAACCACACCGCACCGTTGCCCAGGGAGCTACCTCCGTGGCGGCCTACATCATGGTGTCGATGGCGGTGTACGGTGCCATGATGGCCTCCACCTCCGCAGGTGGAGCAGTTGCCATTGAACGAGCTCAGGGCTGGAGCCGCCAACTACGTTTGACGCCGTTGACACCAACGGCCAACATTGCCGTCAAGATCATCGGTGGGTTGTCGCTGGGGCTGTTGGCCGTCGTCGCCACCTTTGTTGCCGGGGCGGTGGTGGGCATCCACCTGCCGGTGCAGGTCTGGATTCTTTCCGGCCTTGCGGCCTGGCTGGGCTCTCTGGTGTTCACCGCTATGGGCCTGATGGTGGGCTATCTGGTGCCCAGCGACAACGTCATGCAGTTCATGGGGCCGGTGCTGGCCTTCCTTGCTTTCTTCGGTGGCCTTTTTACCCCGCTGAAGCAACTGGGCGGCGTGCTTGAGCAGATTGGTGTTTGGACACCGACGTACGGTATCGGCGAAATTGCTCGAGCACCCATGTCCGGGGATGCCTTCAACTGGCTGGCCGTGGGCAATGTGGTGCTGTGGCTGGTGCTCTTCGGAGCGGGCGCGGCTCTGGCATTCCGCCGCGACACTCAACGGGTCTAACGAGCGGACGGTCTCATCCTGTGGCGTGGTCGGATTCGGAATACAGTGGTGCTGTGCCAGATACTGCAGGGAATCCCGTCTCGTCGCGTCCGGACAAATTCTCGGAGCCCATAGCCGATGGCGGCAACCGAGGAATTGCGTGGACTGCATCGATTTTCGGCTCGAATGCACCGGCGCGCATCAACCCGCGAACCAACGCCATGTACTTCAGCGACGTTCTGCGTAGCCGCAGACTGCGTGGCTGGCTGCTCGGAGCTACAGTGGCATGTCTGAGCTTCTTGGTGGGCAATGCGAACCGTATCGCTACCCTTTCGGCGCCAACA
>JABBNV010000136.1:0-802 GCA_019352125.1 Acidobacteriota bacterium
GATGAAAAACCAGATCATTCGCCATTTGGTGGCACCAGCGAATTAGCCTCAGTCCTGCGCTCTGCTGCGGGGTTTTTCGCTGACTAGCGCGGGGTGTTAAGCACCTGGTGCAACGTGGCGGACAACAAGTCAACAAAGAGCCCCACCTGGGCCGTCTGCTTGTCATTGATTAACAGCGCGAAGATATTGCGGGCTAGCCGGATCTCCGGAACATCCAGCACCACAATTCCCTCGGGTTTGTGCAGCAGCGCCAACTCCGGCACCAACGCCGCGCCCAGCCCTGCCGCCGCGAGCTCCAAACTGGCGTTGAAGTCATCGCTGTATGCAGCCACCGTGGGGAAGATATTGCAGCTGGCAAACAACCGTTCAATCACTGATGCATCGCTGGTGCCCGGGTGGTGCATGATCCACGGCATATCCGAAAGCTGGGCCGCGGCCACCCGAGCATCCGGCCGGATACCCCAGGCCGCCGGCAGCACTACCCGGAAATTGTCATCGCCAATCCACGTGCGGTTGATGGTGTGCGGCCACGCCAGCCCGCCCTGACCCACCTGATACACCAGCGCCACATCCAGCTCGCCGCCCGTCCGCAGGCCCGCAATGGTCTGCATCGGCTCACCTACCGAGACCTTGAGGCTCATGCCCAAGCTGGCCCACTCCTTGCTGCGCAGTAGTGGCGGCAGTACATGCGTGGCCAAGGACGGGAAAATGCCCAGCCGAAGTTCCTTGACGGTAGTGGCATGCGTGCGATTGCTTGCCGCTAACAGCGCGTCGATATCCGTCAGCACCTTGGCGGCATGGC
>JABBNV010000136.1:812-1657 GCA_019352125.1 Acidobacteriota bacterium
GCCATCACGACGGCGGCTTCCGTGGGCAGCACGCTGCGTGCGGACCGCTCAAAGAGAGTGACGCCGGTGTCCCGTTCCAGAGCGGCCATCTGTTGCGAAACGGCTGAGGCGGTGTAGCCCAACCGAGAAGCGGCCGCGGCGAAAGATCCGGTCCGCGTGACCTCCAGTAACGTCTGCAAATGAATGGGGTTGACCATTAGCACAGCTTACGCTGGGTTGGTCCCTCCGATATCTGCCCTGGTCGGGCTGATGGGTATCCACACCTGTGCACGACACGCCGCAGCGCTAAGACACGCCGAGTAAAAAATGTTTGTAAGTCATCCACAAGCTGTGGATGACCGAGGTTAAAAGTGCCAATTTGCGGCAATTTTCTATCCCCGGGCTGTGGACTACCGGTGCATAAAATGACATACTTGTAATACATCATCTTGGGGTTCACTTCGGTGGCTCGCACAACATGTAGTATCTGTAGAGAAGTCGCAGCGTCGAAAGACAGTAATGAAGAAGTGGCCAGTAGTTGCTTCTAGATAGGGGATCTGAAATGACCGTAACGGTTTACACGAAGCCAGCTTGCGTGCAGTGCAACGCCACCTACCGTGCCCTCGATAAGAATGGCATTGAGTACCAGAGTGTGGACGTTTCCACTGATCCGGAAGCTTTGGAGCGCTTGAAGGCTCTGGGCTACATGCAGGCTCCCGTAGTTGTCACCGACGCTGATCACTGGTCAGGTTTCCGCCCGGACAAAATCGCGGAACTGGCCACCTCGGCTGCAGCTTCCGTAGCTTAAGCAGTCATCAGCACCCTCCCCGTCTAGGGGCAGTAGGACGAAGGATTATGAGCGTACT
>JABBNV010000136.1:1667-2755 GCA_019352125.1 Acidobacteriota bacterium
GTTACGTCTAGCAAGCTGATCTATTTCTCCTCGGTCTCGGACAACACCCACCGTTTTGTCACCAAGCTGGATCTGGATTCGGCCCGGCTGCCCGTACTGACCAGTGCCACCACTTTGTTGGCCACCGAACCCTATGTGCTTGTTCTTCCCACCTATGGCGGGGAGACAGGGCACGGGGCGGTTCCCAAACAGGTGATTAAGTTCCTCAACGTTCCGGCTAACCGCCAATTAATACGCGGTGTGATCGGGGCAGGGAACACAAATTTCGGAGAAACCTACTGCTTGGCAGCTGATGTCATTGCCGCCAAGTGTCAGGTTCCCCTTCTCTATCGATTTGAACTCATGGGAACGTCCGACGACGTCGCGCGGGTTTTCCAAGGATTGGATACGTTTTGGAAACAACAGTTGCAGAGCCAGCCGTGAGCGGCACCATGGCCACGGATCCCGTGGCTAAAAACAAGGACGTTCCCGCGGCGTTCAAGGGGCTCGGCTACCACGAGCTCAACGCCATGCTTAACCTCTACGGCCCGGACGGCACCATCCAGTTCGACGCGGACCGTGAAGCGGCGCACCAGTACTTCTTGCAGCACGTTAACAACAACACCGTGTTCTTCCATGACCTGGAAGAGAAGCTCGATTATCTGGTGAAGAACCAGTACTACGAGCGCGAAACACTGGACCAGTACACGATGAACTTCATTCGTGACCTGTACAACCGTGCATACAAGAAGAAATTCCGCTTCGAAACCTTCCTGGGCGCCTTCAAGTTCTACACGTCCTACACACTGAAGACCTTTGACGGAAAGCGTTACCTAGAGCGCTACGAGGACCGCGTCTGCATGGCGGCCCTGCACCTGGCGCGCGGAAGTGAAGAACTTGCCACCCAGCTGGTAGACGAGATCATCGACGGCCGCTTCCAGCCCGCCACCCCCACCTTTTTGAACGCTGGCAAGGCGCAGCGCGGCGAATTGGTCTCCTGCTTCCTCCTGCGCATCGAGGACAACATGGAGTCCATCGGTCGCTCCATCAACTCCGCTCTGCAGCTCTCCAAGCGCGGCGGCGGCGTGGCCTTTGCCCTCACCAACATC
>JABBNV010000136.1:2765-7320 GCA_019352125.1 Acidobacteriota bacterium
AGCACATCGAGAACCAGTCCTCCGGCGTCATCCCCGTGATGAAGCTCCTCGAGGACAGCTTCTCCTACGCTAACCAGCTGGGTGCCCGTCAGGGCGCCGGTGCCGTGTACCTGCACGCGCACCACCCGGACATCAACCGCTTCCTGGATACCAAGCGTGAAAATGCGGACGAGAAAATCCGCATCAAGACGCTGTCGCTGGGCGTCGTCGTCCCTGACATTACCTTTGAACTGGCCAAGCGCGATGAGGACATGTACCTCTTCTCCCCGTATGACGTGGAGCAGGTGTACGGCATGCCCTTCTCGGACGTGAACGTCACCGAGAAGTACTACGAAATGGTAGATGATTCTCGGATCAAGAAGACCAAGATCAAGGCGCGCGAATTCTTCCAGACACTCGCCGAGATCCAGTTCGAATCCGGTTACCCGTACATCATGTTTGAAGACACGGTGAACCGCGCCAACCCCATCGAGGGCAAGATCATCATGAGCAACCTCTGCTCCGAGATCCTGCAGGTATCCAAGCCCACCACATACAACGATGACCTTTCCTACGCTGAAACCGGCAAGGATATCTCTTGTAACCTCGGCTCCCTGAACATTGCCAAGGCCATGGATTCACCGGACTTCGGACTCACCATTGAGACGGCCATCCGCGCGCTGTCCGCCGTCTCAGACATGTCCAACATCACCTCGGTACCCTCCATTGCCAAGGGTAATGATCAGTCCCACGCCATCGGCCTGGGCCAGATGAACCTCCACGGCTACCTGGCACGTGAACGCGTGCACTACGGTTCCGAAGAGGGCATCGACTTCACCAACATCTACTTCTACACCGTGGTTTACCACGCCATCCGGGCCTCCAATAAACTGGCCATCGAAACCGGCCAGACCTTTGGCGGCTTCGAGAAGTCCAAGTACGCCTCGGGTGAATTCTTCGACAAGTACACGGATCAGGAATGGCTGCCGGTTACCGAGCGCGTCCGCGAACTCTTCGCAGACGTAGCCATCCCCACCCAGGATGACTGGCGCGCGCTGAAGGCCTCCGTGATGGAGCACGGTATCTACAACCAGAACCTGCAGGCCGTACCGCCCACTGGTTCCATCAGCTACATCAACAACTCCACCTCCTCGATCCACCCTGTTGCGTCCAAGATTGAAATCCGCAAGGAAGGCAAGATTGGCCGCGTGTACTACCCGGCGCCGTACCTGACCAACGACAACCTGGAGTACTACCAGGATGCCTACGAAATTGGCTACGAGAAGATCATCGACACCTACGCCGCCGCTACCCAGCACGTGGATCAAGGCCTGTCCCTGACCCTGTTCTTCAAGGACACCGCCACCACGCGTGACATCAACCGGGCGCAGATCTACGCATGGCGCAAGGGCATCAAGACCATCTACTACATCCGCCTCCGCCAGCTCGCGCTGGAAGGAACGGAAGTGGACGGCTGCGTCAGCTGCATGCTGTAGCCAGCTGGTCGAGCCTGTCGAGACCCAGATTCGGCAGGCTCGCCGCCACGGACGACGGCGGCATAGTTCCGCCGTCGTCGTCCGCAAGTTTTGTTTTCAGAGAGAAGGAATGATGACTCAGCGAGTCAAACTGCTTGGCCATGTTGAGGCCATCAACTGGAACCGTATTCAGGACGAAAAGGACGTAGACGTCTGGAACCGCCTGGTCAACAACTTCTGGCTGCCGGAGAAAGTGCCGCTGTCCAACGACGTTCAGTCGTGGGCAACCCTGACGCCGGACGAGCAGCAGCTCACCATGCGCGTCTTCACTGGCTTGACCTTGCTGGATACGATCCAAGGCACGGTTGGTGCCGTCAGCCTGATTCCGGATGCGATTACCCCGCACGAAGAAGCTGTCTACACGAACATCGCGTTCATGGAGTCCGTGCACGCCAAGAGCTACTCCTCGATCTTCTCCACCCTGGCTTCCACCAAGGAGATTGACGAGGCCTTCCGCTGGTCCACCGAGAACGAGAATCTGCAGAAGAAGGCGCAGATTGTCATGGACTACTACTCGGGCGATGACCCCCTGAAGCGCAAGGTGGCCTCCACCCTGCTGGAGTCCTTCCTGTTCTACTCCGGGTTCTACCTGCCCATGTACTGGTCCTCGCGCGCCAAGCTGACAAACACGGCTGACCTGATCCGTCTGATCATTCGTGACGAAGCAGTGCACGGCTACTACATCGGCTACAAGTTCCAGAAGGGCCTGGAGAAGGTTTCCGAGGAACGTCGTCAGGAAATCAAGGATTACACCTTTGAGCTCATGTATGAGCTGTACGAGAACGAAGTGCAGTACACGCATGATCTCTATGACTCCGTTGGCCTGGCCGAGGATGTCAAGAAGTTCCTGCACTACAACGCCAACAAGGCCCTAATGAACCTGGGCTACGAGGCCATGTTCCCGTCCTCGGTCACGGACGTGAACCCGGCGATTCTCTCCGCACTGTCCCCGAACGCTGATGAGAATCACGACTTCTTCTCCGGCTCTGGATCCTCTTACGTGATTGGCAAGGCCGTGAACACCGAGGATGACGACTGGGACTTCTAGTCGGCTAGGCAGCGGGCGCCCCGCGCATGTCGGGCGCACGCTGGCTCACTTGGGTAGTGGGTTAGCGCCTTGCTAAACCGTGGGCATGGCGGTCCGCCTAAGCTGCCGCTACGTCCAGCAGGCCCTGCGGGTGATGGTAGTAATTCCGTCTGGGGCGTTGCAACGGATCTATGCTGATGGGCGGCGTGAAGTACACATAGCCCTGCTCGATCTTGATGCCCCACTCGGATCGGTGGAGTAAGTGATGGTGTCTGCTGCACACCAGCACAGAGTTCTCTAACGAAGTTTTCCCGCCTTCAGACCACGGGATAATGTGGTGGGCTTCCGTCCATGGGGCTGGTCTGTCGCATCCGGGGAAAGCGCATCCGTGGTCTCTGCTGATGAGAAGCCGTCGGAGGTTTTCGGGAACTATCCGGAAACTCCTGCCGTAGTCCAGCACATCAGAATCGCTGCCTAACACCGCTGGGATAACGTTGCAGTCGCACGCGATCCGCCGAGCCTCGCTGGCCGGAATGTCGCCCGAGAAGGGCACATGTGCCGTCCCCAGTCCGGACTTGAGGTCCTCCAACGTCACGGAGACGATCAATTGCGGTTTCAGCCCACCGTTGTCCGGAAGTTCGCTGAGTTGGGCCAGCTTGCGGCCGCAGTCCACCAACGCGTGCAGCAATTTCTGTGCCCGAGTCCGCCTGTCAAAATTGATCTCACCGTTTTGATCAAACGGCCTGAAACTGAAGTCAGCGGGTTCCTCAGTGTCTTTGATAGGGGCAGTAGCTCCAGAAGCTGCGCTAGCCACAGTGCTGGCGGTCGGTTCGGCAGACACTTCGTGTGCCCAGTCCGGCATGGGTCCCTGATTCGGGAACAGTGCGTCCTGCCTGGCGTTCGATTTCTGCGCGGTTGAATCCTGCGAAGTCGGATTTTGCGCCGACGATTCCTGCGCAGATACGTCTATGGAAGCCAGGGGAGTGCTCCCTGTTCCGGAGCTGTTTCCGTCCGCAGTAGCTGCTGCCTGCTGGGTGCCAACGTCGCCAGTGGCCCTGGGGTTCGTTGCCGTACCGAACGCCGTCATGAAGTCTTCGTAGTCGGCCACGGTGATGTGGCCATGAATGGCCATCAGCCCCCGCCGCGGCCGCGAGAAAGTGATGCCCTCCTTGGCCAGCAGTTCTCCCTCAGTGGGCTTGTTCCCATCGGGATCTAGATGGTTGATGGCCCTATTGGCGCACTTGTCCACATAGTCCGGCGCGTACTGGGTGGCGATCTCTGTGAGACTTGCCTCCACCGTAGCTGCCGTACCTTCCGGCACCCGCCCACCGTCTTCCAGATGCTGCACCTGATCCACATGGCGAATAAGCGTGTTGGCCATATCCTGCGAAATCTCGCCCTGCTCCAGGGCCTTGGCCACGGCCGGCTGCTTGGTGGGCGTCACGTTCAACGTGAGATTATCCAGTACATCGTGGGTGGCGTCAGCTATGGCCAACCGTCGGCTGGCCTCCTGTGGGCTGATGCGGAGCAAGTCCCGCAGTAGAGCAGTGGGGTTGGCCGCACCGCCGGTATCGTAGCGGCCGGCGCGGGCACGAAATCCTAGCTCAGCCGCACCATTGATCTTCGCCCCATCGATAATGCGGGATAGGCGTTCCAACCGTTCCAGACGAGTCGAAGCTTCCGAGTCGCTGAGAGCACCCCAACCTTCAAGCACCAGAGAGGAAGCTTCCGCCAGCAATTCGGTTGGCGGAGCAAACTCCTTGGTCCCGGCATCGCTGCCGTTACTGCTCTCCATGTATAGATACTACTCGCATCTGTATATGAAAGCAAGCAGTATATCATGTCAATTCTAGTAAATATGTACGTATTTCAGAATATTACTTGTCGTGCTGTGACTGCATTCATCAATCTGCCAGCAGGGTCAGACATTCAGCCCAGGTTCGTGGTGGGAGTACGCAGTGAGAATAGCTTGTCTGACCGAGTTGGCTAGTGGCTTTCCAAAATGAGCAGTGAC
>JABBNV010000137.1 GCA_019352125.1 Acidobacteriota bacterium
GGCAACTGGCGGACCGGGAGCACATGCAAGCGCCATCCATGACTCGCATTGTTAACGCTCTCCAGAAGGCGAAGCTGGTGGAGCGTAAACCGCACCCCACGGACGGTCGGCAGACTCTGGTGGAACTCACCGAAGCGGGCCGGGCGATGGTGTTGGAAACGCGCAAGCTACGCACCGAATGGCTGGCGGGCAAACTCAGCTCCTTGTCCCCCTCGGAGCGATCAACACTGAAGGCAGCCGCGGAGATTCTGAGCAAGATGAGCGCTAAATGAGTTCCATGTTTACGGCCCTGAAAGTCCATAACTACCGGCTGTGGGTTAGTGGGGCGCTGGTTTCCAACATTGGTACGTGGATTCAGCGCGTGGCCCAGGACTGGCTGGTGCTGACAGTACTCACGCACCAATCAGGAACCGCTGTAGGCGTGGTCACTGGGTTGCAGTTCTTGCCCATTCTCTTTATTGGCCCCTATGCGGGCCTTATTGGGGATCGGATATCCAAGCGGCGTGTGTTGCTCTGGACGCAGAGCGCGATGGGTCTGTGTGCGCTGACGCTGGGGTTGCTGGTGGTGACTAACACTGTGCAGCTGTGGCAGGTCTTTGCGCTGGCGCTGGGGCTAGGCATTGCCAGTGCAATTGATGCGCCCTCTCGGCAGGCCTTTGTCTCCGAGGTGGTGAACGAGAAAGATGTGCCGAACGCTGTGGCATTGAACAGCGCGTCGTTTAATCTAGCTCGCCTTGCGGGCCCTGGGCTCGCTGGCTTGCTCATCGCCTGGTGGGGGACTGGCCCAGCATTTCTGATCAACGCGGCCAGTTTTGCTGCCGTGATTGTTTCCTTGTCCAGAATGCGGCCGGAGGAGTTGCACCCCGCTGCCCGAGTGGTGCGCGCCAAGGGGCAGGTACGCGAGGGGCTGCGCTATGTGCGGCAGCGGCCGGATCTGGTACTGATTCTTATTTTGGTGGGTTTGATGGGGACCTTTGGGCTGAACTTTCAGATCACCAACGCGCTCATGGCCACCACTGTCTTCGGCAAAGGGCCGGGCGAATATGGGCTTCTGGGTTCCATCATGGCCGTGGGGACGCTGGCTGCGGCGCTGCTGGCCGCCAAGAGGCAGGGCACGCGGATGATGTACGTCCTGGGTGGAATTCTTGCCTTTGGCGTTTTTACCGCCATCGCGGCAGGAGCCACCAGCTACTGGATGTACGCGTTGTTGCTCATCCCTGTAGGCGTGGCTTCACTGACATTTATGAACGCGTGCAACACCACCATCCAGCTCTCCACGGATCCAGTGATGCGCGGCCGGGTGCTGGCTCTTTACATGGCGATCATGCAGGGCGGAACGCCCTTAGGGGCCCCGTTCATTGGCTGGATCGGCAACACCTTTGGCGCGCGCTGGTCAGTACTCATTGGTGCCGTGGTGGCACTATGCGCTGGGGTGTGGGGGGTGTATGCGCTTAACAAGATGCATCACACGCGTTTCCGGGATCAATTGCACAGTGTGATGCGTTATTCGGCAACGGTGGTGCACCGCTGACGTCAGGCCTGCGGCAACAGCACGGTGAAGCTGGTTCGACCGGGACGGCTATTGAGTGAAACGGTGCCCCCATGCCGGGTAACGATTGCTTCGGTGATCGCAAGCCCCAGCCCTGTACTCCCCGTGGTTCCCGTGCGAGCAACGTCCGCCCGAGCAAATCGATCGAAGATCTTTTCCTGGAAATCCGGCTCGATTCCGGGGCCATCGTCGGATACTGCTAATTCCACTATCGCGTTGGGCCGGAGACGGACTCCGGTGCGCACCGTGGTTCCAGCCGGCGTGTGCTTAGCGGCGTTGCCCAACAAATTGGTGAGCACTACGCGCAGCTGTTCAGCATCGCCGCGGATCTGAACAGGGGAATCTGGCAGGTTCATCAACCACTGATGATCCGGGGCTGTGACCGAAATATCAGCCACGGTTTCCGCCACCAACACCGAGAGGTCAATGTCACTGCGCTCCATGGGCCGCCCTTCATCCAGCCGGGCCAGCAAAAGCAAATCCTCCACGAGCTTGCCCATCCGTTTGGATTGGGATTCCACCCTGTTCACCGAGTTTCGCCCCCGCTCGGACAGAGGTTCCGTGAGGCGCAGCAATTCCGTGTAGCCGCGGATGGCGGTCAACGGCGTGCGCAGTTCATGACTCGCATCGGCAACAAATCGGCGCACCTTGGTTTCACTGCGCTGCCGCGCTTGCAGCGCAGTGGTGACGTTGTCCAACATGAGGTTCAGCGCGTTCCCTACCTGCCCCACCTCCGTGGTGGGGTTCGCGTCTGCGTCGGCAACCCGAACACCCAAGGCAACTTCACCGGCGTCGAGCGGTAATTCAGCCACATCCGTAGCGACGCGAGCCAATCTCTCCAGCGGTTGCAGGGAGCGCCGAATAACAAATGCGCCCAGCAGGCCCGTGATCACTAAGCCGCCCGCGGAGACGCTGACCATCACCCATACCAGAGAGTTCAACGTGGTCTGCTTGGCGGTAAGTGGCAGCCCGGTGATGATGACGCTACCGTCTGAAAGGGCGACGGCCACAAGCCGGTAGTCACCTGTGGAGAGCTGTTTGTCCGTAGGGACACCGTCGGCGGTGAGTCCCAGTAGAGTTGTCTGGTCAGAGTCCTGCAGGGGAACTCGGATGGCATCAGGCATGCGGAGAAGTCCACCGCTGCTTAGCACTCCCGATTGCACGCGCGCGTTGAGAGTTCCTGCGCTTTGGCCGGGGGCATTGAGCGGATCCGGAGTGCCGGCAAGGCTTCCGCTGGTGTGGGTGCCAAAGCGGTCAGCCCGTTCCGCGGCCTGGGCCAGCTGAACATCCAGTTGTTGCGTGAGAAATAGATTCATGGCCGTGTAGCTGAGCCCACCAATGGTGCAGCAAATGAGCGTTAGCAACGCCATGGTGATCAATACCAGCCGGGTACGCAGATGCCAGCGTTCGAGACGCAAGCGGCGTGTAGCTCTCTGCCACCAGGCGCGCGTGAGTATTCCCGTCACGGAGCAGCGGGCTTCAGCACATAGCCGGAGCCCCGTACCGTGTGAATCATCGGGGGCAGATCAGCGTCAATTTTCTTGCGCAGGTAGGAAATGTAGAGCTCCACAATGTTGGCCTGGCCGCCAAAATCGTAGTTCCACACGCGGTCCAGAATCTGCCCCTTGCTGAGCACCCTGCGCGGATTCTCCATCAGGTAACGAAGCAATTCGAATTGAGTGGCCGTCAACGGGATGTCCACGCCGGCCCGGCTCACCTCACGCGTGTCCTGATTCATCAGTAGATCTCCCACGCGCAGTTCCGCCGCGTCCGGTGCGGTCACGCCGGAGCGCTGCACCACCCGGTGGAGCCGCAGCAGCACTTCTTCCATGCTGAACGGTTTGGTGACGTAGTCATCCCCGCCGCTGGTGAGCCCCTTGACCCTATCTTCAACAGCGTCCTTGGCAGTGAGAAAAAGGGCTGGAATGCTGGGCGCAAATTTTCGAATTCGGCCCAAAAGTTCGACGCCGTCAAAACCCGGCAGCATGATGTCCAGAACCAGCACGTCCGGGCGAAATTCCTTGGCCATCTTCAGTGCTGTGTTGCCGTCATGGGCCACGACCACGTCCCAACCGGAGAGCTCCAGCCCCATCTTCATCAACTCCGCAAGGCTTGGCTCGTCGTCGACTACCAATGCGCGGATGGGAGATCCATCCGGGTGCTGGAGGGCGGGCAAGGGGTGCGTTGATGGTGAGTTGGCCATGGTCTCATTCTGCTGCTGGCGTCCCGGCGATTACTGGTGACTTGCTGGGAGTTAACTGTGAAATGTGCGTCAGGGAACTTTGTGGGAGCTTGGCATTCCACGCACAGGTTTTCTCGATTCTTTTCCCAGCGTTGATCCAGCAGCCCTGCGTTGACTGACATTGTCAGTTCTACTGTGCCACCAACAAGGAGTTAATTGTGGTTCCCGAGCAAGATTCGCACGACGGCGCACTACAAGTCGGTGGGCAGCCCGCCAGGTACGGTTCCCCCGTTCCACCCACACAGCCCGTCTATAGCCAGGGGTACCCCACCGGCGGGCCTGTTCCGGGGCCCGTTGCCCAGCCCGCAAAGCGCCGGTGGTGGACCATCCCGAAGATACTGGTCGCAGCAGGCATCGCAGTGATTCTTGCTGGCGGAGGTGGCGCCGCGATCGGGTTCGCTGCGGGGTCAGCGGCAAGTGCTCACCACCATCTGCAGTTCCAAAACAGGCTCCACCGACCTCCGGGGCAGGGTGGCCCCGGAGGTTCTGGCAGCGGAACCGGCGGGGGTTTGAATGGCGGCCCCAGTGCTGGATCCAATAGTGGTTCCAATGGCGGCACTGGTAGCTAACTGCGGGCAGAATGACGCTCAACTTCCGAACGTCCAGTATTTGGGCGTGAAATTTTGCACGATTTGATCCAGAATACTCAAAGTGTTGGACGAAATGGCAATGTTTAGTAGGTTTCGTAGACGAAATTGCAGAATACTTTTGAAGTGACGTGGAGATCACACATCTATCGGTGCGTGATCTCCATCACATTCATCTCAGAAATCTCAAAATGTGGACGTTTTTAGCCTTTGTTACTTGCGAGTTTCTATTGTTACGCGCCAGACTCTGATGGTGAACATCAACTCAAGCGCATCTGCAGCCGCAGCAACCTTTTCCGGCCAACCAGCCGGGACGGTAATGTGCTGTTGTCGAATGCAGGCCTAACTTTCAACCCCAAAGTTGCGCCAATCCATCTGGATTACCACTGCCCCTGAGGCAACTCCCCACTATCGGTTTGGGTGAGCCAAAAGCATTCGCGCCGTTATAGCGGCCATTCACAATGAGGTACCCATCATGTCTGTAGCTTCCGGATACGTCCACATCTCAGTTCGCAACGCAGCGAAGGCTGCCAACGCCTCGGCTCTGCACTCCGGCGGTATTCGCCAGAACTTTGCGCCGCGCACCATCCCCACCGCCCCCGGCTACGGGTCCCCCGTGGGGCAAAGCCAGCGAGTGGGAGTTGCGTTCACTAACGAACCAACAACCCTGACGGCGCCCACACCTGTTGTTTCCGGTGGCGAAGGGCTGCGGGGCGTGGCCCTGGATAACGTGGCACGCGGATTTGTTGTCTACGTAGGCGTCGATGAGGATACGGCTGCGGCGGCGGGTACGTCACTGGCCAAACTTGCTCAGGATATTCGCGCTTACGCTCAATCGCTGGTGCCACAGGCGCAGAGCTATGCAGCGGTGGCAATCGCGCCGTCAGATACTCCCGGGACTGCCTTGGAAGTTGTGCGCTCTACCTTTGGAGATCCCACCATTGCTGCACGGCAGCGTCAGGAGGCAGTCAGGGCGCAAACTACCCAAGACAGTCGTCCGGCCGGAGTGCTCATTGACCTGGCGCGGCGTGAAGTACACCTGGATGGTGCGGCGCTGAACCTTACCTTCAAGGAATTTGAACTACTGAACTATCTGGTGGAAAACGGCACTCGGACTGTTGGCCGCGACGAACTGTTGGGTGGCTTGTGGGGTAACGCCGAAGAGGTGCCGAACGAGCGCACTATTGACGTTCACATCCGCCGGTTGCGTTCCAAGCTGGGCCGCCTGGCCAATACCGTGCGAACGGTTCGTGGCGAGGGTTACCGGTTCTACGAGCACCCCGAAGTTGTAGTCTGGGCCGCCCCGGAATACTCAATCTAACTCAGCTGGCTGCGCACGGCGTCCAACTCACCTGTGCACGTCGGGCGCCGTCGTGGACCGGCCGTAGGATGGGTGCATGAGTGATCATCACCAAAAGCGCCTGATTTTGATGCGTCATTCCAAGGCGGCTTACCCACGCGGCGTAGCTGACCATGACCGTCCGCTGGCGCAGCGAGGCCATACTGAGGCCCCGTTGGTGGGCGCGTGGCTGCGCGAGCATGACGTGGTCCCCGACTATATTCTGTGCTCCAGCGCCCTCCGTACGCGGCAGACCTGCACCTGGGTATGTCAGGAATTGGGCGACAAGGCGCCGACGCCCAAGTTGGATGAACGCCTGTATGCGGCAACGTCCACTGAAATTCTCAGCGTGATCAACCATGTTCCGGAAACGGTGCGGACGCTGATGGTGATCAGTCACCTGCCGGGGATAGGAGAAGTAGCCCTTCGGCTAGCCTCCCGTGACTCAGCTGAGCAGGCGTATATGGATGTGGCGTCTGGATTTCCCACCAGCGGGTGCGCCGTATTTACGCATGATCTGCCCTGGGCAGAGTTGGATGGCGCGGATGCGATGCTCACTGATTTTGTGGTTCGCCGCTAAGGCTTCCGGTTAGGGTTCCCTGGGTGGGCTCAGAATTTCCTGGGCAATGTGCGCAATTTCCGCGTGCATCAGGGCGATGGCTGGGCTGCTGGCCATGGTGCGTCGAAACACCAGCTTGACGTCGCGCAGTTGTGCTGGCTTGTCCAGTTCAAGGGCGACGACGTTGGCGGGCAGTGCGGGCCGTCCCAACCGGGGAACTATGGCAACCCCAACGCCCAAGGAAACCAGGGCCAGGTGGGTACTGAAGTCCGGGTCAAAGAAACCGATATCCGGCAAGCGTCCCAGATCCGAAAATATTCTCAACAGTGCCTCGTGGCAAATGGTTCCCTCCGGTGTGCTGATCCAGCGTTGAGAAACAAGATCAGTTCGTTCCAGTGGAAGATGCGTAGCAAGAGGATGGTCATCGCGGACTATCAGGTCCGCCGTGTCTCTGCCCAACTCAATACAGCTCAGGGAATCTGGAATGGGAAGTGGTACAGAATTCCAGTTGTGCACTATTGCTAAATCCGCGCCGCCGTTAACCACCCGGGCCAGCGCCTGCGGTGGATCCTCCGCGACCACGTGAGTCTTCAGGGTTCCAGCCCGTTCGGGTTGCTCCGCCAAGTGAGCCAGAGCCGGCCCCAGGAGGCCGCGGCACGCGGTGGAGAAGGCAGAGATTCGCAGTTGTCCCGCGGGCTGACCGGACTCGCTGCGCACTAGGGCCTCCAGCTCTTCAAGGTTTTGCAGCAACTCCACGCCGCGGGCTGCCAGAGATGCGCCGCGTTGAGTCAGGAGTACCCCGCGCCCCTGACGTTCCAGCAGGGGCATTCCTGCCTGTTTTTCAAGTTTCTTCACCTGCTGGGACACGGCGGAGGGTGTATAGCCCAGGGCAGCGGATGCTGCCACCACGGAACCGTGGGTGGCAATTGCCGTGAGTGCGCGGAGCCCCAGAACGTCGATCATGTAGCAAAACTACATGTTATAGGCGAGAAAACAACGCTGGTGCTCATTATTTGGTAAAAAAGGAC
>JABBNV010000138.1 GCA_019352125.1 Acidobacteriota bacterium
AGCAAACTGACCGATCCCTCCGCCGTGGTGGAGTCCATGCTGGCCATGCAGGGGCAGGACCTCCCGGGAGTGCTTTATTCCATCGGGTTGCGCCTGCACGGTGGTGTGCGTTCCTCGGTGGTGGCGGCGTTCAATAGCGGCCAGCTGGTTCGGTCATGGCCCCTTCGCGGAACGCTGCACGTAATGACTGGCGCAGATTTAGGCAGTGTCCTGAACCTTACCGCTGCCCGGTTGGTTCGCGGTGCAGCAGCCCGGCACCGCCGATTGGGCATTAACGACGACGACGTGGCAGCGTGCGCGGTGGCCGCACGCAGCGCTTTGGCCAGGACCGCGTCCGCGGGCCGTGCGGGGATGACGCGGCGCGAACTCTATGATGTTTTTGCCTCTATTGGGCAAGCGACAACCGGCCAGCGAGGAATCCACATACTGTGGCTGCTGGCGCTTGAGTCCGTCCTAGTGCAGGGACCCCTGGATGGGCAAAACCAGCTCTTCGTGGATTACCAACAATGGCTGGGCCCGCGCGAACGCTGCGATAGCGATGACGTGGTTGCACTGGCTCCGTTGGCACTGCGGTATTTCACCAGTCATGGCCCAGCCACGGAAAGAGACTTCGCTTGGTGGATATCGCTGCCGCTGACGCAGGTGCGGGGTGCCATCAAGCTGCTGGGAGAAGCGCTAAGGCCCGTGGAATATTCGGGTGACACCTATTGGCTGGCGGCAGAAGCTGCCGTGACCAAGCCTTCGCAGCGGGGGTTACTGGCGCTACCCGGGTTTGACGAATATCTGCTGGGCTATGCGCAACGGAGCGCGGCGCTGGCACCCGAGCACGCGCAACGCACGGTGCCCGGAAACAATGGTGTGTTCAGGCCGACGGTGGTGGCCGCAGGCCGGGTCATCGGGGTATGGGCTAAACCAGCCACTGCCGCCGCGCCTGCCCACGTTGAACCGTTCGTGGAGTTCACCTTTGCCCATCAAGACAGCTTTGCCACGGGCATGGCAAAGTATCAGAAGTTCATTGCCGGCTAAGTGCCCGCATGTTTAGCTGTGCCGGATTACAGCGTGCCCAGAGCAATCTTGAGCATGCGACGTAGCGGCTCCGCCGCACCCCACAGCAGCTGATCGCCCACGGTGAAGGCGCTGATGTATTCCGGGCCCATTTCAAGCTTGCGGATCCGGCCCACAGGAATGGTGAGCGAACCGCTTACAGCAACTGGTGTCAGAGCTGCCATGGAGGCTTCCTTGGTGTTCGGAACTACCTGAACCCATTCATTGTCCGCCGCGAGCAGCGCTTCAATTTCGGTAACGGGAAGATCTTCACGCAATTTCAAGGTAAGTGCCTGCGAGTGGGAACGCATGGCGCCAATCCGCACGCAGAGCCCGTCCATGGCGATCCGGTCCGCTTCGCTACGGCCAAGGATCTTGTTGGTCTCCGCACCGTTCTTCCACTCTTCCTTGGACATTCCATTGCCCAAGTCCGCGTCGATCCAAGGGATCAAGGAACCTGCCAGCGGAACGCCAAACTGGCTTGAATCCAGCTGCGGATCGCGCTGCTGGGCCAGCACCTGACGGTCGATGTCCAAAATGGCAGAGGCAGGGTCTGCCAACGCGGAGGTGACAGAGCCGTGGATGGTGCCGAACTGATTCAGCAGCTCCCGCATGTGCCGTGCGCCGCCGCCGGAGGCAGCCTGGTAGGTCATGGAGGTTCCCCACTCCACCAAGCCAGCTCGGAAGAGGCCGCCTAGGCCCATGAGCATGCAGGAAACAGTACAGTTTCCGCCAATAAAGTCCTTGCCGCCAGCTGCCAGAGAGGCATCAATGACGTCGCGGTTAACCGGGTCCAGCACAATCACGGACGAGTCCGCCATGCGCAGGGTGGACGCGGCATCAATCCAGAGTCCGTTCCAACCGGCCGCCCGCAACGCAGGGTAGACGGCTGTGGTGTAGTCCCCACCTTGGGCTGTGACGATGATGGGCAGCTTGGCCAGCGCGTCAATGTCATAGGCATCCATGAGTGGCCCGGCACCGTCGGCAAACGCTGGCGCAGCGCCGCCGGCGTTGGAGGTGGAAAAGAATACCGGGTTGAAGCTGGCGAAATCGCCCTCTTCACGCATCCGGGAGATCAGGACTGACCCCACCATGCCCCGCCAGCCAACAAGACCCACACTTTGATTCATACCTACGAGTTTAGCCGTGCTGGCGGTCTGGGCCGATTTGGTTGCTTAATCTAAGCGTCGGCAACCAGTTCTGAATCGGCCTTGGCCCAGAGTGTGAAGCGATACTGCATTCCGGACGTCGAGTTGTTCCAACCCTCTAGCGGGGTTCCTCCGCGGAATGACCACTCCGGACCCAGAGTAGGCGCGATCGTGTCCCCGGCCACGGAAGAGTTGAGAACTGTAATGGCAGCAACATTGGCGTGTTCCATCGCTTCCGCATAGACGCGACCGCCGCCGGCAATCCAAATTTCGTCGCTCCCTGGGCTGAACTGAGCCTCCACCAGAGCTTCTTCGAGAGAATGGACGACGACGGCACCCGCGGCATCGTCGGTACTCGCCCAGCCCGTTTGCGACGTAATGACAATATTCGTACGTCCAGGCAACGGGCGGTACTTGACGGGGAACGATTCCCAAGTGCGCCTACCCATGATCACGGGATGGCCGGAGGTCAGCGTTTTGAAATGGGCCAAGTCTTCTGGGACGTGCCAGGGCATGGTGCCGCCCTGGCCAATAACGCCGGATTCGGTTTGGGCCCAGATCAGGCCAATGATTTGTTGCCTAAAACGGTACTGCGGAACCGTAGGTTGTCCCGGCGGGAGCTCTGTATTCATACCGCTACAGGTGCCTTGATCGTGGGGTGATGCTGGTAATTCAGCACCTCAAAATCTTCGTACTCGTAGTCAAAGATGGAGCCTCGGTTTCCGTTGAGGTTGAGCTGTGGATAGGGGTACGGCTCCCTGGAAAGCTGCAACTTCACTTGCTCCCTGTGGTCGTCATAGATGTGAACGTCCCCACCGGTCCAGATGAATTCACCCGGCTCCAGCCCAGTCTGCTGGGCCACCATCAACGTCAACAGGGCGTAGGACGCAATGTTGAAGGGCACCCCCAGGAACATGTCTGCGCTGCGTTGGTAGAGCTGACAAGAGAGTTTGCCCGGGCCGTTTTCCTGCGGCTGTACGTAAAACTGGAAGAACATGTGGCACGGTGGCAATGCCATGTTTTTGACCTCTGCCACGTTCCACGCAGACACTACATGACGCCGTGAGTCCGGGTTGCTCTTGAGGCCTTCGATTACCTGAGCGATCTGGTCAATATGGCCGCCGTCGGGAGTGGGCCAGGACCGCCACTGAACGCCATAGACCGGGCCCAGCTCGCCCCGCTCGTCCGCCCATTCATTCCAAATACTAACCCCACGCTCCTGTAACCAGTGGACGTTGGAATCACCCCGCAAAAACCACAACAACTCGAGTGCCAGGGATTTGAAGTGCACTCTTTTGGTGGTGATCAGTGGGAAAGACTTGGCCAGATCAAAACGAAGTTGTCGGCCAAATACGCTACGTGTGCCGGTGCCGGTGCGGTCCGATTTCTCGGTGCCGTTGGCTAGTACATCGCGCAGCAGGTCCTCATAGGGCGTAGGAATCGTCACGTCCTCAGTCTAACCAATTTGGGCGGATACCTAACGGTTGCCGCCCAGCACCAGCGGCAGAACAATTCCGGTGGCTATGAGGGCTATCAACACCACCGTCACTGTTTTCCCGCCGGTACTGCCAAAGTTGATAGTCCAGCCAATGCCCAACCTTTTGGGTACCAGCATGGCGGGATTTTCACGATTGACGTAGAAGAATCCGGCTTTCCACAGCGAATCGTCGCTGGTCTCAGTGGTGCGTGAATCCGCTGAAGCGCGTTCGCTAGCGGGGGAGATCGCAAGTTCGCGTCGGTAGATGCGCAAGGAGTGCCATGCGCCCAGGGCTAGCGGGACGAAGACCAGCAGCAGCAAGGCCCAGGTGGGCATGGAGAACTGCGGGTTTGTGGCAGAGACCCAGATACTGGCATTAATGGCACAACCAACTACGGCCATTATGAGGGCTACTATCCCCATGAACGATTGGGTTGCGAGCTGCGCAGCTGCGCCGTTTCTCGGGGAATCGGCCGGTGCTTTAGTAACTCCCCATGCCACGGCAAGCAACACAACCAGTAGCCCCAGCCCCACGATCGTCCCGGTGAAAGCGGAGCCGATGGTTTTCCCGGTATAACCGTTCGGTAAGCCGTCCGCGCCCCAGTGAATGGGATACCTAGCTGGCAGCTGGGGGTACCAGAAGGCGCCGTAGACGGTGCAGGCCGTCAGCAGAATCAGGGCCGCCGCAAACCACCGCCACGGCAGTGGTGTTATGGGTTCACTTCTCACAGTTGTGCCGGGTCCTGGGGTTTAATCGTCAAACGGCTTGTAGGTCTCCACAGAGACTATCCGTGAGTTGTTATGTGCGCTGACGTGGCAGACAATGAGTTCCCCCGGCGCGAGGTAGGGATCCCCATCGGGTAGAGAATTGCGCAGTCTGGCCGGCATATGTTGTGCCAACACTTTCAGCACCGTAGGCAATACGGGGCGGTGAGTACACACTGCCACCGGCACATGTTTGTCAAAAATCGCTTCGATGGCCGCAGCCGTCTTGGCCGGTTTGCGCTGGTGGCTGGCTTCCGTGAGTGCGGACACCTGTTTGATTTTGGGGTGCGCCACCTTTGCATACGGTGCCACGGTTGCCACACAACGGGCCCACGGGCTGGTGACTACGCGTCCCGGACGCCAGGCCAGCAGCAGCTCGCGGACGGCGAGGGCCTGACGCTGGCCGGTGGCGGCCAGCGTCCTGTCTCCCTCGGCCTTCGTCCAGGACGAGCGTGGCTTGGCCTTGGCGTGCCGCACCACAATGAGCGGCCAGGTGGCCAACTCCCCGCGTGTGGCCGCCGTCGTCAATTCTTCGAGCGGTTCCTTGTCACTGGGATTGGACAACAGGGTCAGCGCTTCTTCGGGGGAGCACCAGCGCACAGCGTCCACTTCTTTACCATCCGGCTTGGGCTTCATACCGTCCGACTTGGCAGCCCAGTAGCGCACCAGCTTGGTACCGGAATTTACCTCGTACTCGATGTCAGAGAGCGGGATGCCCAGGGACACGGCCAAGCCCACTTCTTCCCACACCTCGCGCACCGCCGTTTCCGGCATCGTTTCGCCCGGATCCATTTTGCCCTTGGGCCAAGACCAGTCGTCATACCTTGGCCGATGAATTAACAGCACCTCAAGGGCGCCCTTTGTTTCACGCCAGCACAGGGCGCCAGCGGCCAAAACTGAAAATGTCGTAGCAGTAGCTGCCTGCTCGGCGTCGCGCTTGGTCGGCATTAGCGTCGGGCGGAGTTCCGCTGACGAGATCGGCTGGCCAAGAGCCAGGATTGCACATCGGCCAAAGGCTCCCCTGACTCATCCAGGTGGTGCCTGCCCCACAGACCAGAGCTATCCAGATGCCAACTTGACGTTGCAGGATCTACATAGCGTTCCAACAGTGCGATGATGTCCGCCACGTCTTCCTTGTTCTTGATCTGCACTAATGCTTCGACGCGACGATCAAGATTACGGTGCATCATGTCAGCTGAACCGATGTAGACTACCGGATCCCCGCCGTTGGCGAAGGTGAAGACCCTAGAGTGCTCCAGGAAACGGCCCAGAATGGAGCGGACAGTAATGTTTTCGCTCAGCCCCGGAACACCCGGGCGCAAAGAGCAGATGCCACGCACTACTACTTCCACCTTGACACCCGCTTGGGAGGCTCGGTAGAGGGCATCAATAATGGCCTCGTCCACCATGGAATTAACCTTGATTTGAACCTTGGCCCGCAGGCCGGCTCGGGCGTTGGAGATTTCCTTCTCGATCCGATCAATTAGGCCGGAGCGCACGGAACGGGGAGCGACCAAGAGTCGCTTGAAGGTTGACTTGGGGGCGTAGCCGGACAGTTGGTTGAAGAGCTTGGAGAGATCCTCACCCACCTGGTTGTCCGCGGTGAGCAAACCCAGATCCTCGTAATAGCGAGCGGTGCGTGGGTGGTAATTTCCGGTACCAATGTGGCAGTAACGGCGAATCCCATCCAGTTCCTGACGCACCACTAGGGAAAGCTTGCAGTGCGTCTTCAAACCCACAATCCCGTACACCACATGAACGCCAGCCTGTTCCAGCTTGCGAGCCCAGGAGATGTTGGCCTGCTCATCAAAGCGGGCCTTGATTTCCACCAGCGCCAGTACCTGTTTGCCCGCCTCGGCGGCATCAACCAGGGCATCCACAATGGGGGAATCCCCACTGGTGCGGTAGAGCGTCTGCTTGATGGCTTGCACCTTCGGGTCCGCCGCCGCCTGCTCCAGGAACGCCTGCACTGAGGTGGAGAACGAGTCATAGGGGTGGTGCAACAAGATGTCCCGGCGACGCATAGCCGCAAATACATTCGCAGCCTTGGCAGTTTCGGATTCGTTCAAGAAACGGCTGGTGTGCGGTACCTGCTTGGGATACCGAAGATCACTGCGGTCAATGCTGCCAATGACGGACAGGCCGCGCAGATCCAACGGAGCTGGCAGCGCGTAAACCTCAGACTCTTCCACATCCAGTTCGCGTACCAGCAGGGCGCGAATGTTGGGGTTGATGTCCGTGGTTACTTCAAGGCGAACTGGCGGTCCAAAGCGGCGGCGGAGCAGTTCCTTCTCAAGAGCCTGCAACAGGTTTTCGGCGTCGTCCTCTTCAACTTCAAGATCCTCATTGCGGGTTACTCGGAACGTATGTTGTTCCAGCACCTCCATGCCGGGGAATAGTTGGTCCAGGTGCTGAGAGATCACTTCTTCGAGCGGAATGAAGCGCGCCACTCGGCCGGGGATGGTGCCAGCGCGGGGCCCATCAACGGCCACCAATCGCGGCAACTGGTCCGGAACCTTCAGCCGGGCGAAGAGTTCCTTGCCGCTCACAGGATTACGGACCACGACAGCCAGGTTCAGTGAGAGCCCCGAAATGTAGGGGAACGGGTGTGCTGGGTCCACCGCCAGGGGCGTCAGGATGGGGAACAGCTTCTGAGCGAACATGTCCGAGAGCTGGTTTTGAGCGGTTGCATCCAGCTCGTTCCAGTGCACCAGATGAATCTGTTCAAACGCCAGAGCGGGGCGAATCTGGTCCGCGAAGACGTGAGCGTGCCGCGCCTGGAGCC
>JABBNV010000139.1:0-832 GCA_019352125.1 Acidobacteriota bacterium
CCGCGGTGGGGCATGAGTCCGAACACCCGCTATTTATTCTGTATACCTCCGGCACCACCGGAAAGCCCAAGGGAATCATGCACACCACGGGCGGTTACCTAACGCAGACGGCATACACGCACCGCGCCGTTTTTGACCTGCACCCGGAAACGGACGTGTACTGGTGCACGGCGGACGTCGGCTGGGTCACGGGGCACTCCTACGTGGCATATGCGCCCCTGGTCAACGGCGCCACCCAGGTGATCTACGAAGGCACGCCGGATTCCCCCCACCAAGGCCGCTGGTGGGAAATCGTGGAGAAGTACAAGGTCTCGATTTTGTACACCGCCCCCACAGCCATCCGCACTTGCATGAAGTGGGGCCGGGACATCCCCGGAAAATACGATCTCAGTTCCATCCGCGTCCTGGGCTCCGTGGGTGAGCCGATCAACCCCGAGGCCTGGATGTGGTACCGGGACGTGATTGGCTCCAACGCTGGTAAGAACGGGGAAAAGAAGGAACACCCCGCCCCGATTGTGGACACGTGGTGGCAGACGGAAACCGGCGCCATGATGATTGCACCGCTGCCCGGCGTTACGGCCACCAAGCCCGGCTCGGCCCAAGTGCCGCTGCCCGGCATCGCCGTGGATGTGGTGGATGAGGCGGGTACGCCGGTTCCGAACGGCTCCGGTGGCTACTTGGTGATTCGCCAGCCGTGGCCCTCCATGTTGCGCGGCATCTGGGGCGATATGGAGCGGTACAAGCAGACGTACTGGTCCCGCTTTGATGACATGTATTTTGCTGGCGACGGTGCTAAGAAGGATGACGACGGCGATGTCTGGTTGCTGGGGCG
>JABBNV010000139.1:842-1888 GCA_019352125.1 Acidobacteriota bacterium
CGATGTGATGAACGTGTCCGGCCACCGCCTCTCCACCACCGAGATTGAGTCCGCCCTGGTGAGCCACCCATCGGTGGCCGAAGCCGCCGTGGTGGGCGCCGCTGATGAAACCTCCGGCCAGGCCGTGGTGGCGTTCGTGATTCTGCGCGGCTCCGCTGTGGACGATCCGGACATTGCCACCACCCTGCGCAACCATGTTGGCAAGGAGATCGGGCCTATCGCGAAGCCCAAGAAGATTCTGGTCGTACCGGAATTGCCAAAGACGCGCTCCGGGAAGATCATGCGCCGCCTCCTCAAGGACATTGCGGAGGGCCGCGAAGCAGGGGACGCCAGCACTTTGGCTGACAGCTCCGTGATGACGCAGATTGCCGACTCGCTGAACAAGTAGGTAGCGCCCACTAGAGGGGCTCGACAGGCTCGACCAACGGTTTGTTGGTCGAGCCTGTTCTGGGTTAACCCCAGCCGCTGGTCGAGCCCCGTCGAGACCCCGTCATCGTAATGTTATGTTCTGTTTGAAAATTTTCTCTTTTGATCCTTGACGTTCGTTTTTGAGCGATTATAGTAATCACTACGTGACGCAGATCATATGTTCACATGTTTCAAGGGAGAAATCATGGCTACTGAAAATGGGCGCTCAAACCTCGGCAGCGAAAGCTCTGGAGTTGGCCGCCGCACAATGCTCAAATCGCTGGGTGTCGGGGCCGTGGCCCTTGCAGGCATCCCAGCCCTGGCTGCCTGTACAGGCGGAAGCGGACCTGCCGGGTCATCGGCCACAGCGTCCACTTCGCTCACTTTTGGCTCCGGATCCTCTGACGATGTTCCCAAGGCTGCCTACAAGGCAGTGACGGACGCCTTCACCAAGAAAACCAATGACAAGGTCACCACCAACGTGGTGCCCCACAATGATTTCCAGAACAAGATTTCAACGTACCTCCAGGGCAGCCCGGATGATGCGTTCACCTGGTTTGCTGGCTACCGCATGCAGTACTACGCAGGCAAGGGCCTCCTCTCCCCTATCGATGATGTGTGGGACAAGATTGGTTCCA
>JABBNV010000139.1:1898-7130 GCA_019352125.1 Acidobacteriota bacterium
TTGGTTCCAACTTCACCGGTGCACTGAAGAAGGCGTCCACCGGCCCGGACGGCAAGATGTACCTAGTGCCCAACTACAACTACCCCTGGGGTTTCTTCTACCGCAAGAGCTTCTGGGCGGAAAAGGGCTACGAGGTTCCCAAGACTTTTGACGCTCTGAAAACGCTCTGCGCCAAGATGAAGACGGACGGCATCATCCCGATTGAATTCGCCGACAAGGATGGCTGGCCGGCCATGGGTACCTTCGACTACATCAACATGCGTCTCAACGGTTACCAGTTCCACATGGACCTTACGGCCCACAAGGAATCCTGGGATCAGAAGAAGGTCAGCGACGTCTTTGATACCTGGAAGGCGCTGTTGCCGTTCCAGAACCCCGGCGCTCTGGGCATGACGTGGCAGGACTCGGCCATCTCACTGGGCGCAAAGAAATCCGGCATGTACTTGTTGGGCTCCTTCGTGACGCAGCAGTTCACCGATGCTGCCACGCTGGCCGATATTGACTTCTTCCCCTTCCCGGAGATCGCTATGGAAGGTCAGGACGCTGTTGAGGCGCCCATTGACGGCCTGTTGTTGTCCAAGAAGGGCGGCAGCAACCAGGCTGCCCGAGACTTCCTGGCCTTCATGGGAACAGCCGATGCGCAAAACGCTTACGCGGCCGTGGACACCTCCAACATCGCCACGGTCAAGGGTGCGGACACCTCCAAGTTCAGCCCGCTGAACAAGAAGTGTGCAGACGTGATTGCCAACGCAAAGAGCATCAGCCAATTCTTTGACCGCGACGCTCTCCCTGCCATGGCCAACAACGTGATGATTCCAGCCCTGCAAGGGTTCATCAAGGACGGCACTATCGACGTCAAGAACCTGGAATCCCAGGCCAAGGCGCTGTACGCCGCACAGTAACCAACGTCCGGTGGGTGGGAGCCGCAGGTCCTTACGGCCCTCACCCACCGCCGTCGTTCTTCTTCGCAGGAGTTGAGACTTTTTCATGTCTTCCACCACGCAATCGCAGCATCCAACTACGCCGCCGCCCGCGGCGCCACGCGTCCGCCCAGCCAAAGCGCGCCGCGTCCGACGCCTCTCCGCACAGGACAAAATTGTGCTGGTGATCATGGTGGGTATCCCCACGCTGATCCAACTGGCTCTGGTCTGGATTCCCACAGTCTTGTCGATCCTGCTGTCCTTTACCCGCTGGAACGGGCTCTCGCTGGAGAGCATCAAAGCCGCGGGTTTTGCCAACTATGACTATGTGTTCAACGACAACCCAGCCTTCTGGCCCGCGGTGCAACACAACCTGCTGTGGCTGGGCTTTTTGGCGATCATTGCCACACCCATCGGCCTGTTGTTAGCAGTGTTGCTGGACCAGCAGATCAAGGGCAGCAAGATCTACCAGAGCATCTTCTTTGTTCCGGTAATGCTCTCGCTGGCGCTGATCGGCATCATTTGGCAGCTGTTCTACCAAAAGGACAACGGTCTGCTGAACTTTCTGCTCGGCACTGCCGGGACACCTCAGGCGGTGGACTGGTTTGGTAACTCATCGGTGAATATTTGGGCGGCACTGGTGGCGGCAACGTGGCGGCACGCTGGCTACGTCATGATCCTGTATTTAGCGGGACTCAAGGGTGTGGACGGTTCGCTCAAGGAAGCGGCCTCACTGGACGGGGCCAGCGCCACACAGACTTTCTTCCGGGTGGTTTTCCCGGCGATGCGCCCCGTGAACGTCGTCATTATTGTCATCACCATCATCGAGTCCCTGCGAGCCTTCGATGTGGTTTGGGTGATCAACAAGGGCACCAACGGCCTGGAACTTATTAGCGCATTGGTGATCAGCTACCTGGTTGGCGAGGGTCAATCCATCGGTATCGGCTCCGCTTTCGCAGTGATTCTGCTGGTCATCTCACTGGTACCCATCACCATCTACCTTGCGCGTACTTTTGGGAAGGAAAAATAATGACGACGACGGCGGTCCGCCCCACGGGCAATCGGACACCTACCGCTCGCTCCGGTTCCAAGAACAAGCGGCACTATGGCACGCATATCTTCCTGATCGTGATGTCCATTATGTGGCTAGTACCCCTGGGCTGGGCTCTGTTTACGGCATTGCGCCCCAAATCAGACACGGACAAGTACGGCTACTTCAGCTTTGGCGGAGCCTTCAACTTTGACAACTTCGTTCAGGCGTGGACGCAGGGTGGCTTCATCAAGTACTTCACAAACTCGCTAATCATCACCATTCCTACGATCATTTTGGTGCTGCTGTTCGCCTCCATGATGGCGTTTGCCGTGAGCCGCGTTTCCTGGAAGTTCAACGTCACCCTGCTGATCATGTTCACGGCCGGCAACTTGCTGCCACCGCAGGTGCTTGCCACACCACTGTTTGAAATGTTCAAACTGATTCAGGTGCCGTACTGGTTTAGCGATTCCGGCAACCTGCTGAACACCTATGTGTCCGTTATTGCGGCAAACACGGCCTTCCAAATTGGTTTCTGCACCTTTGTGCTCTCCAACTACATGAAGGCACTCTCTGCGGACCTCACCGAGGCGGCACTGGTGGACGGTGCAGGCATCTGGCGGCAGTACTGGAACATCATCATCCCGTTGTGCCGGCCGGCTCTGGCTGCTTTGGCCACGCTGGAGACCATCTTCATCTACAACGACTACTTCTGGCCCTTGCTGTTCATCCAGAGTGGGGACAGGCTTCCGGTCACTACGGCTATTAACAACCTGCAAGGGCAGTTCTTGTCCAATTACAATCTGCTGGCAGCCGGTGCCACCATTACCGTCGTACCCACGCTGATTGTCTACATTCTGCTGCAACGTCACTTCGTTGCAGGGCTCACGCTGGGATCCAGCAAGGGCTAAACCGCACAAGACTAGGGGAGGAGAACCCGTGATGCTCGCAGAGGAACGCCGCGCAGCCATTGTTACTGCGGTTAGCCGGGAGCGAATTGTTCGGGTTGCCGAGCTGGCAGATCTGCTCAAGGTTTCGTTGATGACTGTTCGCCGGGACATTGAACTGTTGGACGAGGCCGGAGCACTGCAAAAGATTCACGGCGGCGCCCGGATCAATGGCGGCCCGGGCACGCATGAGCCCGGGTTTGAGCTCAAATCAGGCCAGGCACAACCGGAGAAGGAAGCCATTGCGGCAGAGGCTGCCCGCTTGGCTCATAGCGGCATGGCCATTGGCATGAGTGCAGGCACTACGACGCATGCCCTGGCGAAACATTTGGCGCTCAAATCCGGATTGACCATCGTCACCAATTCCGTAAGAATCGCTGACGTATTTCATACCTCTGGATCCAAATCCACGGTGATTCTCACCGGCGGCGAGCGGACGCCGTCGGATGCTTTAGTAGGGCCCATCGCGACAAATTCGCTGCGCCAACTCCATTTGGACCTACTGTTTCTGGGCGTGCACGGCATGGACGAGCGCGCCGGATTCACTACCCCCAACGTGCTCGAGGCGGAGATGGATCGTGCCATGGTGGCATCCGCGCGCAAGGTCGCAGTCCTGACGGACAGCAGCAAATGGGGCACGCTGGGCATTTCCACCATTGCCACACTGGAGGATGCGGACGTGCTGATCTGCGACGATGCCCTGGGCACGGAGGCCAGACGCGTCCTGCGCGATCGCGTTGGCCGCCTGCAACTGGTGCGGGTTAACGCGCAGCAGAACTCATCTCACTCCTGACACATCACGGCATGCGGCTGCGCTTTACGGCATAGTTAACCCATGACTACCAGCCACGGCACCCTGTTGATTCTCAATGGCCCCAACCTGAACCTGTTGGGTACCCGCGAGCCGCAGATTTACGGCACAGCAACGCTGGAGGACGTCAACGCGCTCTGCACGGAGGCGGCCTCCCGGCTGGGGTTCAGCGCCGATTGCCAGCAATCCAATCATGAAGGCGTGCTGATCGATGCGATTCATGCAGCCCGCGGAACTTGCTCGGGGATTGTGATCAATGCGGGCGCTTTCACGCACACCTCCGTGGCACTGCGGGATGCTTTGGCCGGCGTGGAGCTGCCCGCCATCGAGGTGCATATTTCCAACGTGCACACCCGGGAGGAATTCCGGCACCACTCGTACCTCTCCCCCGTAGTAGACGCGGTGATAGTCGGCGCGGGGATCAACGGGTACAAACTAGCCATCGAGCACCTGGTGCATCTGCTGGCTTAGCGTTATTCTTTGATGCAGTTTCCCGAGCTGACTTGGCTAGTCAGGCTCTCCGCCTTTTGCGATACTGGCCCCAATTCAGTGAGCGTGAACGCATAACCTACGGGGATGTTTTGGGTGGCCTTGGCGAAGACCACCCCCACCACGCGCCCCTCCATGTCCAGCAGCGGCCCACCCGAATTACCCGGCTGAACGTCCGCAGAGAGCTGGTAAATCTCTTCCGAATGCGGGTCATTTCCATAAATGTCCGGTACTAGCATGGGCGCTACGGACTCCACTGCGGCCGGTTTGGATTCGAAGGGGCCGCCGTGCGGATACCCGGAAAATGCACCGGCAGCCCCCGCAGTTAGCTGTTTGCCAGCCACGAGAGGTTGCGTGCTTAGCCCATCCACAGCCAGCACGGCAAGGTCATTTTTCGGATCGAAGTAGACCACCCGGGCGGCCATCGAACCGCTGCCGGGTACATCCACCACAGGCCGCGTGACTCCAGCCACCACGTGCGCGTTGGTGATCACGCGCTCCGGTGCCGCCACGTAGCCAGAACCTGTCTGGTTTTGGCCGCATTGATAGGCCGTTCCAGAAATACGCAGCACGGAGGCAGAGGCAGCGTTCAGTGCTGGCGTATTGGTGCTGGTGCTTGGCGGAGTGCCAGGTAGCGTGGGCGAAATTTGGCCCAAAATCTGCGGAATACCTTCGCTCAACGCCAATGACCGCAGCTGCGCCACCGCGGATTTCACCGGTGTGGGAATCAGCGTGTCAATGGTAGCGATCACCTTGGACTTGCCTATCAGCCCAGAAACGCTGGGGATACCCAGGTTGGTCACACTGAACGCGATGACGGAGATCATCAGGGCGCCGACGGCAAGGTTCAACGCACCGCCCAGCACTCGATTGATCACGTTCAGCGGCCCGCGTGCTCCTCGGCGGCTAATCGCGCCTCCGATCCGCACCCCTATGGCATGACCCAGGCCCAGCAAAACAATAACGGTAACCACGACGGCGGCAACGCGCCACGCGCTGTCAGTTACCAAGGAGTTGACACCGGGGATGGCAAAA
>JABBNV010000140.1 GCA_019352125.1 Acidobacteriota bacterium
GCTCTTCCGATCTCAATAGCATCCAAGTAATCGCGGATGACCTTCAGCGGTAGGTAGTGATCGCGCTGGAGGCCGAGAACAAACCGAAGGCGTTCAACGTCTGATTCAGCGAACTGCCGGTAACCAGCAGGTGTGCGCTGCGGAGTGATCAGCCCCTTCTCCTCGTAAAAACGAATCTTGGAGGCCGTCACGGACGGAAACTCTTCGCTCAATTGAGCAAGCACTTCACCGATGTTGAAAATTACCGGAGCCGTACGGCGGCCCGGATGATTGCGCACATCAGCCAAAGCACGTCGGGCAGCATGGTTGAGACTCACAGCGCCCTCCTAACTTAGTTTTGTGCAGTTTGTCCTGGGGCAGTGGCGCCGGCTGGGCTGTAGTAGTAGGTCAACCGGAACTTGCCGATCCGCACTTCGCTACCATTGCGCAGTCGCACCGAGTCCACGCGGTCCCCATTGACGTACGTCCCATTGAGGCTTCCCGCGTCCGCAACCTCGAATCCACCGGCAACTCGCCGGAAGATCACGTGGCGTCGCGAAACAGTCACATCGTCCAGGAACACATCAGCGTCCGGGTGCCTTCCCGCCGTGGTCACGTCAGAATCGAGCAGAAAGCGAGCACCATTATTGGGGCCGTCGTGCGCGATCAAAAGCGCAGATCCGGCCGGCAGAGCCTCAACCGAAGCACGCTGCTCGGGGCTCAGAGGCAGTTCAGTGCTTGGCTCGCGCGAAAGCGGGGGCAAGTGAATGGACGTTGTCTCAGAACTCAGCGGCTGATCCCGAGACTCCGCCTGAGAACCTGAAGCGGAATTGGTCCCATCGTCAACCATTGATGCTCCTCCTGAATCGAATCTTGCGCGCGTCCTCTTAGTGCGGCCGTAGCGATACAGCGATTAATTACTGTGTTCAACTACGGCGTACAGCTACGTGGGAAATCTACATCTCCCCCGTAGTGTCTAGCCTACCTGCTGTTCGTACTCCGATGCGCCGAGCAGGGTGCTGAAGGAATCTATATCGCTGAGCTTGATCTCTACCAACCAGCCGTCACCGTAAGGATCAGAGTTGATCAAGGCGGGGTCAGAATCCAGCCCATCATTCCGGGTGACGATCTCCCCGCTCAGAGGCGCGTAAATATCGCTCACGCTCTTGGTGGACTCAACCTCGCCCACCACATCTGCAGCAGTGACGGTGGTGCCGGCCTCGGGCATTTGCACGTAGACCACATCTCCCAGAGCGTCCTGAGCGAAATCAGTGATTCCAACGCGAACTACTCCGTCAGCGTTGGGTGCCGAGACCCACTCGTGCTCTGCGGTGTAGGACAATTCCTCAGGAATGTTGCTCATCAGTTGCCTTTCGGTACATGCGGTGAAGCGTCAATAAAGCTGGTGTAGTCCAGTCTTCCGGGCAGTGACCATCATGACAAGTCACCCGGGAAAAGTATAGGCAGATTTACAGATTGCACTCACCCTAAAAGACGTAGTGAGGTCGCGTCTGGAATGATATGGCCATGAGCGAAAATTTGGGTCCTTCCACGCACGACGACGGCGTGGCATCCCCCACTGCCACGCCAGCCTCGCCGTCGGTTCAACCGGTCCACACTCCGGACGAGCCATCGCGGACTGCAACTGGGCCATCCAAAGTTGCCGTGACCATGCGCTGGATTGTCGGCGTCTTGGCGCTCCTGGTAGTGCTCGCCGTCGTGTATCTGATCCTCGCGGCCACCATTCCCGTGGTGTGGGCAGACACCATAGGTAATCAGGTGAATGGCCAGTTGGGTGCTGGCATCCCAGTGGGCATGTTCTACGGCTTCGTTTTTTCCTTTGTGCCCGTCCTGGTAGCTTGGCAGGCCCGCTACAAGCGCATGCACTTGGTGGTTCGGATCATTGTCCTGGCCGTTGCCGTGATACTGACAGTGCCCAACTTGCTGACGTTGGCAATTCTGAATGGCACCAGCCAGGATGCTGCCAAGGCCGCCAGCATCCTGACCAACCGCGCCACCTGGTTTGGCGGCTGGAGCGTCAGCTTCATGATTGTCGGCGTGGTACTGGCAGTGCTGGTGATGGTGCTCTCCAGCATTTGGCGCAGTCGCGGCCGCAAAATCCGCAGCATCAAGGACGCAGAGAAAGCCGAGCGTCGCAAGGAACGCGAAGCCAAAGAGGCAGCCCGCACAGAAGAGCGGCAGGCGGCCAAGGCTGCGCGCAACGCAGAACGCGCAGCGCGCAACCACGACGGCCAATAAGCCAATCAGACTGGCCCGAAGTCCAGCACAGCTGGCAATTGCCAGCTGTGCCAGACTTTGTCAGTCCGTTCAGTCTGCTCAGTGTGCTCAGTCCTGAGACAAGAGCTCCCGCACCCTGGGCGCCACCTCTGTAGCGTAGAGCTCAATGCTGTTCATCAACGTGGAGTGAGGCAGCGTTCCGTTGCTGTATTTCAAGTCAAACCGGGAAAGCCCCAGTACCCTGGCGGCCCGAGCAATCTTCTGCGCCACCGTTTCCGGTGACCCTACAAACACTGCGCCGTGCGGCCCTGCTTCTGCCTCGAACTGCCCGCGCTGAGCCGGCGGCCAGCCACGCTCGGCACCAATGCGGTCACGGTTGGCCTTGAAGTGCGGCCAGAGTTCCTCTTTGGCCAGTTCATCCGTTGCCGCAATATGCCCGGGCGAGTGCATACCCACCACAGCGTCGGCATGCCCAAACTCAGCCATCGCCTTCCGGTACAAGTCAGCATAGGGAGCAAATCTGGCTGGTTCCCCACCAATAACTGCCAGCATCATCGGCAGGCCATACTTGGCCGTGCGAACCACTGACTCAGGGCTTCCACCCACACCCACCCACGTCTTGATGCCCGCCGTCGTACGCGGATAAACGCTTTGATTCGTCAACGGGGGCCTCATGGTTCCGGACCAGGTGACCGGAGCCTCCTTGCGAAGTTCAGCGAACAGCTCCAACTTCTCCTCGAACAACGTTGCATAATCTTCGAGCTCGAAGCCAAAAAGCGGGAAGGATTCGGTAAAGGACCCTCTGCCCAGAATTACCTCGGCGCGGCCACCGGAGATGCCATCCACCGTGGCAAAACGCTCGTACACGCGCACAGGATCATCGCTACTGAGCACCGTCACAGCAGAGCCGACATGAATACGTTCAGTCTTCGCGGCAATAGCAGCCATGACAACCTCCGGCGCTGAAACGGCAAAGTCATCCCGGTGGTGCTCGCCAATGCCAATGAAGTCCAGCCCCAGCTTGTCCGCCAGTACACCCTGCTCAACAATGTTGCGCAGCACCTCGCCAGCGGGCAACAGTTTCCCGTCGTCGCCAGCGGTGAGGTCCCCGAACGTATCCAGTCCCAGCTCTATTTCTTTACCCATGACCACTCTTCCAGATTACATGCGTTTGCATCTACTGTTGGGTCAACGGTGTCGGGTTGCCAGATATTCCACCAGCCCTACTGTGCCGACATCCATTCCTCCACAGAGGTAACGTCGGCCTGTCGCGGGAACACCTTTTCCATCAGCACGCGGTGAACCTCCTCGTCACCGTCTGCGCACGCGTCCTCAAGCACCGTGAGCCGGTAGTCAAGGTCAGCTGCCTGTCGGATGGTGGAGAGCACTACGCCAGATGTCGAAACGCCGCTGATCACTAGGTCCGTGATGCCCTGCGCGCGCAGCACCATCTCCAGATCACTCCCCGCAAAGGCACTGAAGCGTCGCTTAACGACGACGACGTCACCCTGCTGTGGAGCCAGCTGGTCGATAACGGCAGTAGCTGTCTCGGTTTCGCTCATGCTGCCTGCGCGGCTGGCAATCTTTCCGAATGCTTTGTTCGCTGGGCTAACCTCGGCAAAATCCGGGCGGAAAGCTACCCGTACGTAAACGACTAGATGCCCGGCTTTGCGAGCGGCAGCCAGAGCCTTACCGGCCTGGGCGAACACCGGGTTCCCCGGAAATCGAGAGGCAATTCCGTTTTGAAAGTCCATGGCCAGAAGAGCAGTTTTTGTCATGGTCCCATTCTTGCGCAGGCATTCTGTGCGGAACCTGGATGCCCTGCTAAAAGCACCTACTCGCAGCCAGCTGTCTCGGCCGCCACCCCGGTGGTACCCCGCGCAGAAACTCCACTGTTGGTTCGAAAGCCAGCATCGCGTCGTCGTACTCACAGTGGAACTGATATTCGTGTGGCACCGCAGGTTCGTGCTCGTGGCGGTAAAACAGGGTTGTCACCCGCGAGCCCAACCGCTTGAGCTTGGCCGCAAACGGCATGGACTAAGTGGTGGTGAGCCCGTCACCGTTTCCACCCGAAATCCACGTGGTTGCAAAGTTCACCGTGACATGGTTGATGGCGGACACCTCCCGGGCACCCGGAGTAACCCCCAGCGAGGTTGCATAGTCAGCATTAGTAATCACCCCCGCCAGTTCGCGGGTCAGGGTGGCACCTGCCGAATCCCCCGCAATCACAAACTGCGTAGGGTCAATGTCCGGCTCCGCCGCATGCACTGTCAGGTAGCGCAGCGCGGAATCAAGCTGAAGCAAAGCCGTGGGCTACCGCCGCTCCGGTGGCAGGGTGTACACAAAACTCACGGCGGTGAAGCCACGGCCAGCCAACATCCGCGCATATGGATCCGCGTCCTCCTTATACCCAGAGATCCAGGCACCCCCGTGGATCCAGACGATCGTGGGCAAGGCAGGCGCCATTGCAGAAACTTCGCTGGTGGGCGTATAAACATCAAGCTGCGCCCGGTTCGCTATCTCAGGGCAAACCCAGAAGCGATACTACCCAGCACGGTCAATGCACTGCTGGCAATAGCATTGATCAACGGCGGCCGCGGCGTCCCCAGAAAAGTCACGGAGTCAGTCTATGGTTCCCTGTGATGCAGGTTGCCCCCGCAGCATGTCGACGTCGTGGGGCACGTCACGCCGGCAAAGCGCCACCGCGTTCAAGGTCGTCGGGCACGAGAAACTCTACCCCTCGCCAAGGCATCCCACGAGCCATAGAGTGGATTTACCAAGCACGCAGATGGAGGCAGTTTTGGACTTTGACAGCCGCACTGATTCCGGCACACCCCTCTCAGTCACGATCGACGCTGGCACCATCGAGGGAACCCACAACGCCGGCGTCGCCCACTTCTTAGGAATTCCCTACGCCGCGGCGCCAGTTGGGCCCCACCGATTCCGCCCACCCGCGCCCGTAGAGCCATGGTCCGGCACTAGAAGCGCACACGATTTTGGTCCCACAGCGCCGAAGGGCGCTTACCCGCCGTATGCCAGGGACCTGCTGCCGGAAGTCACGATTGACGGCGACGAATGGCTCAATCTCAATGTGTGGACGCCAGCCGAGGCTTTCAACCTCGGCGCAGGGTTGCTCCCCGTGATGGTCTGGATTCACGGCGGATCATTCACCAACGGCTCCGGCTCCGTCGCTGGCTACGACGGCACCAGTTTCGCGCGCGACGGAGTCGTAACCGTCACCATCAACTACCGACTCGGCGCTGAAGGCTCCCTGATAGCCCCGGGCATCTCCCCCAATCTAGGCCTTCAGGACCAAGTGGCCGCCCTGACCTGGGTGCGCGAGAACATCCACGTCTTTGGCGGGGACCCCGCCCGTGTAACCATTGCAGGCGAATCCGCGGGTGCCATGTCTGTGGGCGCCTTGCTGATCATGCCGTCAGCCAGAGGGCTGTTCTCAGCCGCCATTTTGCAGAGTGGTGCAGTAGCCAATTTTCACCCAATTGCGGATGCGCGGCGCACGGCGGAGCGGCTGTCGAGCCACCTGGGAGTTACAGCAACACGGGAGACTTTGGCCAGTGTGACCCCTGCTGGCGTGGTCATCGCCGCAGGAAAGGTGTCCGGGGAAGTATTCAGCAAGCCGGACCCGGCCATATGGGGCCACATTGCGGCGTTGGGCCTGCCTTTTGCGCCCGTTCTGGACGGAGAGATCCTGCCCCTTGACGCCTTGGAGGCACTGCGCACAGGCCCGACCGTGCCAGTGCTGCTGGGAACCACCCGAGATGAAGAGCGCCTCTTTTTGGTTCCAACCGGAGCCGCTGCGTCAGTCACCGAAGAAGCGCTTCCCCAGGTGGCCGCCCGCTACGGGCTATCTCCAGCCGGCGTCACCGTATATCGGAATAGCCACCCGGATCTCTCACCGGGAGAAGTCCTCGCCGCCATCGGAACGGACTACCGGTTCCGACTCAGGGCCCTCGCCGCGGTATCGGCCATGACAGATACTACGCAGCGAGCCTCTGGGAGTGCCGCGCCAGTGTGGGTCTACCGGTTCGACGGGCTCAGCGGGAAGGCCAACAATGGCTTGGGGTCCTGCCACGCAACGGAAATTCCCTTTGTGTTCGACACCGTCTCAGATCTACAGGCTCCCTTGATTGGCCGCAACCCGTCACCGAAAATTACCGCCGTGATGCACGGTTCGTGGGTGCAGTTCATCGCCAACCACACGCTGGATTGGACCCCGTGGACTGCCGAATCCAAATCCGTGGCCCTGTTGAGCGACCACATTGAGGTTGTCCAGAACCCCGGCGGCGCCGAGCTTCTAGCGTGGGAGGGCTAGGGTTGGGGCACGACAGCGGACAGCGCGGTGCAGGACCGCTCGCCTACCTGGAGAGTCGCTCGCGAAGGATGCTGACGCCGTCGCCCGCTAGCTGGTCTAAGAAGTATTGTCTGCCCGCCATGGCCATCACTAGGGCCAAGGTTGACCCGCTCACTTCCGGCTCGGTTCCGGCCTTCGGCGTCTCTCCCGCCACGAATGGCCCATCCGTAGCGCGGAGCGTCAAACCTCGGGCAACCGTCCGGCTGGGTACTACAAAATTGCGCCGCGCAAAAAACTCCACCACCGGCGTGAGGGCTTCGATACTTGGAACCGTGGCGACGCCCAGCGGAATCCGAACGTCAGTCGCATGCACCACCACTTCACCCAAATATGCAGCAACGTCCTTAGTGGGGGCCACCTTGGATGAAATCACCGCTTCAAAACGACACAGCGTTTCGTTGGGGGTCTTCCCCAGCTGTTCCGCCAGCCTCCGCTGATTGTGCACGTCTGGCTTGAACCCAGCCCCGAGCATGCTGCGCAGCCACGCTGACCGATTGGTACTCGCCGCGGCA
>JABBNV010000141.1 GCA_019352125.1 Acidobacteriota bacterium
CCGTCTTCAATCGGCGCGGCGACCGAAGCGTTCCCCACACGGATTGCAGCTGTTCCGGAGAATAAACCGGGGAGGACGCCTCGGCGCTTTTGATGGCCATTGTTGGCTCCGTTCATGTTTCGGAAGACGCGCAACAGCGCCTTGCTTTCCTAAAGATTGAGAGGGCGCAGCAACGCGCCGGAGGACGGGACTACCCTTGAATGGTTCACCGCTCAAACTAAACACTACCCTAACGTGATGGTAGAGTTAAATCAGAACAGGATGGAGGGTCTCATGACCACCAAGGGCAACAGCTCCACCATGCATATCGGTGGACTCGCGGAGAGAACCGGGCTCTCACTGCGCACCATCCGCCACTATGATGAGGTCGGCCTGTTGCCGGCCACCGCCCGCACAGATGGCGGATTCCGGGTCTTCTCGGAGGATGACTTCGAACGCCTCATGGTCATCAAACAGATGAAACCTCTCGGGTTTTCACTAGAGGAAATGGCCGAGATCCTGGGCATCCTGTCCTCATGGGACGCAACCGAATCGACGAGCGAGGGCGCGGAAAGGATTGCTGACTTTTTGGCCAAAGCCGTTCACCAGCGAGCCAAAATGGTCCGCGACCTAGCTCAAGCCGACGAGTTCATCCAACGACTCAGCATCGGAGACGGAACGCTTCCCGATGGCTGGGGCTCTCCCCCCGCAGCCACGGGATAACCGCATCGACCTCTGAAACTCGGAGGCCGCAGACGATTTCGAACTATCCGTGCAGTCGCCTTCTGAAAACGACCGCCAAACCGGGCTGCGAATAAACGGCCATTCGAACTAACAGTCACAGCCGGGGCGTAGGTTGCCCGAGACCTCGGGATGTCCCGCGCCACGTTCTACCGACAATCCAGGAACCTCGCAGGATGATTTACCACATAGCGACACCGAGCGACCACACAATGCCGCCAACGAGCGTTTAAGTCCACATTTTCGCGGCGGGGGAGCGGTTGGAGGCTGTCGCGGTGAGGGACCGGCTTGCGGGCGACGTTATCGTTAAGCAGCCGCGTGAATGATCCGTCAGTGATGGACGGAGCTGGTCATCTGTAGGAACGACTGAGGCCGGCGACAAGTGGCTGGCATGACTAAGCTGTTTCCTGCCGGGACTCTGTACGCTTAGCATCTCGTAAGGGACGAAAATTGGGGACGAATTGAAGACAGCCGGGAAACTCTGTGCTATCTCCATTGCTTTATTCCTCTCTGGGTGCACAGGTCAGCTTCCAGCACCCTCCGGGGGCGCAAGCGCATCGCCCGTGCCGACCCCAACCGGGTCGGCGTCTGCCGGGCCGAGCCAGGTGGTTGCCGCCGCAGTGAAGGAGGGCACCGGCTCCTTTCCCAAGGGGTCTGCAGTCTGCAACGACTCGCTCACTGACAGCAACCCGCTGAACATCGCCACGGCGACCCTTTCAAGCGACGGAAAGAACCTCTTTGTCCTGATCACCCTCGATTCGCCCTTCCCCGTGCAGCACGGGCGGGCGTTCAGAGTCGTGATGGGTGCTGCCCAACACCAGGAGGACTACGTCGCCACGATCGAGGAGACCTCCGACGGCGGCGTGACGACGTCCGTGACCGACTCCCAGAGCGGCAGCACCATGCAGCTGCCAGCCGCGGCAGCCTCGATCACTGACCAGAAGGTCACCGCTGAGATCCCCACAGCGGAATTTCCCCGGCTGGGCTCCCCATTCACGTGGAAGGTCGAAGCCCTCTCGAGCGGGCAGGGCGTCGACGTCTGCCCCAACGAGAATGCGGCTGGAGGTCGGGTCTGGCTCGGCTTCCCCCAAGACTGATCGCCCGATGACATATTTCGATAGGCTCATAAGTTCGGGGAAATACAGCAGAGAATCCCTGTATTACTGGAATAGGTTTGGGAACTTCTTCATACTGTTCAAGGTCATTTTCGTCCTGGAAGCACGACATGGCCCCGGCATCTCAGTTCGAGTAAACCGTCCGCACTTCCACCCACATTGCAGCAGATAGTCCACCACAGGCCTCCCCGCTTAACTTCATGCTGCTTCCAGATTGAAAACTCCCGGTCTCATCTGGGCGACCCTGGCTCCTAAACCGGCGGGGCGCGCACGGCCAGTGATGTCCGGTAAAGGATCGCTTTACAGGGTGCTGACACTGTCGTGTACAGGAGCGGGTTCTACTTGTCGTATTCCACGTCAGCGAAGGCCCTGACTTCTTCACGAAGTTGCTCGGCGATACTGGCACCCTCCACGTCCCAAGCTGTTTCGTTTTCAGGCGAGCTCCAACCACCGTCGTACAAGTTCTCGGCATCCCAGACGTCATACCATGTACGGAGTCGGAGCGTGAGACTCTGCGACAGCCCAAAGTCCGCGGGCTCCATTGTGTATTTTGTTGGTCGCTCAGCAGTGCTGTTCTCCCACAATGGCCACCGATGGCCGTAGTCAGGAAACAGACGGATGACGCGACGGACGGAATTCTCTGCCATGAGCGAAGCGGGAACATTTACCGGGACAGCGGGCGAAGGTGATCCTCGGTCACCGGGAACGACACGACGTAGTAGATTTGCGGCGCAGTCATATCTCCCCAGTCGTCTTTCTTCACCCGGATCCCCACGGGGGACACCTCCGCAATGCGTACCCGCAGCCAGCCGCCATCGTCCAGCCGCAACTCATGCGGTTCGGCAAGGTAGCCCAGTCCAAGTTCATCGAGAGTCTCTTCGGCCTGCATCCAGTCCACCACGGTTGTCCGTCGACGCCCCAGCAGATCGATGGCGACGAATCCCTCGCCGACGGGCTCGATCCACCCCACTCGTTCCCGGTCGTCTGTCCGTCGATGTTCGATCCAGTCTGCTTCCATGGCTAAAGAGTACCGAATCCGTTTGCGGGTCCGTCTAAGAACCAGTTAAGTTTCGTACGTCCAATTCCTGTTTCGAGCATCAATCTTATGGCGCGCGGCAGTTCGGCAAGGGGGACCCTGAACGGGCTGCGCGCCCTAGACCACATCGGTCTCGCCCAGAGAGCGGCTAATCTCTAATCTTCCTCGGGAGACGTGCCTAACAATTTCATCATGCGAGGGCCCTGGATAATCTCGTAGTCCGGTGCCCTCAATGAAGTCTCGAACCATTTCACGAAGAATTCCAGTGGTCGGCCTGCAGCTTCGGTTTCGGCCCAGGCTATCGCCTCCCTGACCTCTGAGGCGTTGGAGATTTCATACTCATCAACAGTCCAGGCATATCCGGGCTTGATGGGCCCAGACCAAATGCGGGCCCTATACGTGGGGGTATCGAAATCTTCTCCGACGTTGTGCTCCGGCATCCACTGAACATCCATCCCCTCACAGTAGGGTATTTCTCGCATGACAAGAATGGAGAGTGAAGGACCGGATCGTAGATGCTCTCGGGATCTGTGCGCCCCCAGAAAAGTCGTCTCCCATCTTGTTTGGTCTCGAACGTGATCGGACGGACCAACAGAAGTCGACCTCAAGGGGCTGACGAGCTTGCCCGTCCCTCACCGGACAGGGGAGGACTCGACTAATCTTCGAGGATCTGATCTTGCCTGTGTGCGCCGTAGAACTCGGACTGTCCACGCATGAGCGCGTCCATGGAGGTCCCTCGGTCAATGCCGTAGACCGTACCCACGAAGTCGAGCTCGCGCTGCACCGCCCAGATGTCATCGTGTCTGTCCGGGGGAAAGATGCGCGCAGGGGTGCCGACCGCGATCCAGCCGATCGGCACGATCTCGCCCGGCGTGACCGTGGTGTTGACCTGGACCACACCGTGGATGCGGATCTCGGCGCCGGCACCGACCCGGCTGCCGGGGAAAAGAGCAGCACCCGTTGCGATGAAGGCACCGTTTTCGATCACGCTGCCGTTCACGTGAGCGTTGGGCCCGACCATAACTGAAGATCCCACTAGTGCGGGGTGACCATCACGGCCTAGAATCAGGGCGTGTTCCATCACCACGGTGTTCTCGCCGATGCGGACCCGACCGTCCTCAGCGGTCAAGACAGCGCCGTGTAGCACCCGGGCGCCAGCTCCGATGTGGACGTCTCCGACAACGACGGCCGATGGTGCGACGTAGGCGGACGGGTCCACTGATGGTTCCCGACCACGATGACTCAACAACATGGCTGGCCCTCCAATCGGGGATAGTCTATACGACTTGCGCGTCCCGCAAGCCGGTCCACAACCGGCCCAACCACCACCACAATTTCCCGGAAAAATAGCCCGTGTGTTTCCGTGGTCGCCCGATACCCGTAGACCCCGCCCGCAAAAATGCCCGGTGACGCGGGTCTGATACGGGACAAGATTTCCGTCCAGGCGGCCTCTCTGTTGACTCGGATAATCGCGGGGGTGATGCTCGGCCACAACTGAAGGACCCAAACGGTATGGGCGTCGCAGTCGGAACGGTGCGCCGTCGTCTTCATCAACCACCAACAGTCCGCAGGAAAGTGACACGAAACTGAGAATTTGAGAGATCGACGGTAGAAAATCGCCGCAGGTCAGGGCGATCCAGTGGTGACATCCAGCGCGGGATCCTACAGAAAGCTCCGAAATAGAGGGCCTATGGGTCAATGAAAACACTCCGCTGTATCGCAAGAGCGCCCAAACTATTTACTATTGGTGACCGATAATGAAGATACTGGCGGATATCTGCTGGCGACGTTCTGAAGGGGCAGCATGACACTCGAAGATCTGCTTGAAACGCTGAACGCCGGACGCACCATCACTGGCGATTCCCCCTTGCACGCAGTGATGCACCAGGTGAGCCAGGAGGCTCTGCGTATCACAGGGGAACTCAACGGCGGCTACCACGAACCAGCGCGGGTTCGTGCGCTGCTGAGTCAGTTGACCGGCAAGCTGCTCGACGATTCCGTGACGGTGTTCCCGCCGTTCTACTCTGACTTTGGAAAGAACATCACCATTGGTCAACGGGTATTCATCAACTCCGGATGCAAGTTTCAGGACCAGGGCGGTGTGTTCATTGGCGACGACTGCCTGATCGGGCACAATGCGGTGCTGGCCACACTCAATCACGATCTGGCTCCGAGCAAACGCGCGGATATGCACCCGGCCCCCATCGTCGTCGGCCGTAATGTATGGATCGGATCCAACGCGACGATTCTGCCGGGAGTGACTATTGGGGACAATGCCGTAGTGGCAGCCGCGTCAGTGGTCACCAAGGATGTGCCGGCCAACGCCGTTGTTGTGGGCTCGCCGGCTCGCGTGGTGCGGACTGTAGAAGACTGACGCCATGGCGCCGTTCACCTTGTCCAGTTTCAGGGACATAGCCGAGTCAGAAATCATTGAGCTGTATGACTCAGTTGGCTGGAAAGCCTACACGGACACCCCGAATGTGCTTTTCGCGGCCATCAAGAACTCGTCCTTTATGGCGTCAGCGTGGGACGACGACGGCAAACTAGTTGGCCTGGCGCGGGCCATTTCCGACGACTCAACTATCTGCTACATCCAGGACATTTTGGTCAGGCCGGACCTTCAAAGAACGGGCATCGGCCGGGCACTCTTCCAGAAGGTCAAAGAGCGCTACCGCCATGTGAGGCAGACAGTGCTGATCACTGACGATGAGCCGAGGCAGCATGCTTTCTATCGATCCATGGGGCTGACTGAGGGCTCAGCCTTTAGACCGGACCCGCTGCGCGTCTTCGCCGAATTCAAGTAGCTGAGGCGCTCCCTGACTGGGATGGGAAGCTCTTAGCCCTGACCCTAGGCAAGGATCCGCTGATACAAAATGTGATCCTGCCACGTGCCCGCAACGTTCAGGTATTTCGGTGCGGTTCCGCATTGGATGAAATCACTCTTCGCTAACACCCGCTGTGAAGAATCAAGCTCAACCGTCTCGGCATCCCCACGGGGTGTATTCCTTGACAGCTAGTCATTGCCGTGGACAGCCCGAGTCCGCAATGCCTAAAGAGGTGAATTACGCCCGTGTAAGTTATCCCCGGGTTGTGGATTCACCTGTGGATAACTCAAATGAAAACTTGGCTAGGACCGCCAGCGGGTGGTCATCAGGAACCCCAGAATGGCGATGCCGAACCCAATGGCAATGTTCCAATTGCCAATGTTCGGTATGGGGAAGGTGCTGCCAATATTCCCGGACATTCCGGTGATGTAGTAGACGATGATCCATACCAACCCCAGCAACATCAGCCCAAACATTACGGGCTTGAACCAGACCGGGTTGGGCTTATTTGCCGGGTTGGCCGGCGTGGCAACATTGCTGCGGTTGTTGCGGCGACGCGACTTAGACTCGGGCACTTCAATCTCCTTTGCAGGTGGTGGCACGCAGCCTATCCACACGGATGGGTGGTTTGCCGCTCGCTTGGTATTCTGGAGTACAGCACAGTCGCCACTGGATTTTGGACTGGTCTGAAACACGGTGGAACAACTAGCGGCCGGACGCACGGTTTCTGGCTGTCATTCTAGCCGCTATGACTGTGTCCGCGGGCCAAGCTGGCTCAAACCAAACTCGGGAGCTGCTGTGGAAGAGACGCGCGACGGCCGTATGGTCACCTCTGCGCACCCGCGCAGAGACCGAAACGCCAGACGGACAGTGGTGCCGAGCGGAGACGATGGCGGCAGCAAGGACGGCGATTCGGCGCCTCGCAGGAAGAAGCCAGCCAGGCAATCCGGTGGCGTCCTCCGCACCATTGTCGCCGTGTTGGGCGAACTGTTGATCACCGCAGGTGTGATCCTCCTGCTCTTTGTAGCGTGGGAACTGTGGTGGACCAATATCACCGCGGATCACACCCAGCAACAAGCAGTGCATCAGTTTGTTCAGCAACAATCCGGCCCGGTGAAGGCAGCGCCGGCCAAATCCACTGTTGATTATGGGCCCCCCAAAATTTCCGCTAAGCCCACTGCCGACGGGCAGGTGTTTGGCGTGGTCTACATTCCTCGCTTTGGCGCTGGGTATTCGCGACCGCTAGTACAAGGAACAGCTACGGCTCAGCTGGATACCTTGGGTCTGGGCCACTATGACTCCACCGCCATGCCGGGGGCCATTGGTAACTTTGTGGTGGCGGCCCATCAGGATGATCTGCTCCGCGCCAAGGCGTTTCGCGGACAGGAC
>JABBNV010000142.1 GCA_019352125.1 Acidobacteriota bacterium
ATCCACACCCTGGTTGGTGCCGGTGCGGCCGAGGGCGCCATTGACGCCGCGTCCATCCTCAAGCCGATGTTGGCTCGTGGCGAGCTCCAGACCATTGGCGCCACCACCTTGGATGAGTACCGCAAGCACATTGAGAAGGATGCAGCGCTGGAGCGCCGTTTCCAACCGATTCAGGTGGCCGAGCCTACCGTTGCGCTCACCATCGAGATTCTTAAGGGCCTGCGTGACCGTTACGAGGCACACCACCGCGTATCCATCACCGATGCGGCGTTGACTGCTGCAGCCAACCTGGCACACCGGTACATCAGTGACCGGTTCTTGCCGGACAAGGCCATTGACCTGATTGATGAAGCTGGTGCTCGGCTGCGCATTCGGCGCATGACTGCCCCGCCGGAGCTCAAGGCTATGGACGAGACGATCGCGAACGTCAAGCGGGACAAGGAATCCGCCATTGACGCTCAGGACTTCGAAGGCGCTGCCTCCCTGCGTGACAAGGAGCAGAAGCTCATCACGGAGCGTAGCGAGAAGGAGCAGGCTTGGAAGTCAGGCGGGCTCGACGACGTTTCTGAAGTTGATGAGGAATTGATCGCCGAAGTCTTGGCCAACTCCACCGGCATCCCCGTCTTCAAGCTGACCGAGGAAGAATCCAGCCGTCTCCTCAACATGGAAGCGGAACTGCACAAGCGTGTGGTGGGCCAGGACGAGGCCATCAAGTCCATCAGCCAGGCAATCCGCCGCACCCGCGCGGGATTGAAGGATCCGAAGCGCCCCGGCGGTTCGTTCATCTTCGCCGGCCCCACTGGCGTTGGAAAGACAGAGCTGGCCAAGGGCTTGGCGGAATTCCTCTTCGGCGATGAAGACGCCCTGATTACCTTGGATATGTCCGAATACTCGGAGAAGCACACCGTTTCCCGGCTCTTCGGTGCACCTCCCGGATACGTTGGTTACGAAGAGGGTGGCCAGCTGACCGAAAAGGTTCGCCGGCGTCCGTTCTCCGTGGTGCTCTTCGACGAGGTTGAAAAAGCCCACGCTGACCTGTTCAACTCCCTGTTGCAGATTCTGGAAGACGGTCGACTGACCGACTCTCAGGGCCGGGTTGTGGACTTCAAGAACACCGTGATCATCATGACCACGAACCTTGGTACACGGGACATTTCGAAGACCGTCACCACTGGTTTCCAGTCCGGAACAGACACGCAGACCAGCTACAACCGGATGCGCGCCCGGGTCACGGAGGAGCTCAAACAGCACTTCCGCCCCGAGTTCCTCAACCGTGTTGACGACGTCGTCGTCTTCCCCCAGCTCACACAGGACGAGATCATCCAGATCGTGGACATGTTTGTTGCACGTCTTGAGGGCCGCCTGAAGGACAAGGATATGGGCATCGAACTGACGCCTGCAGCCAAGGTCCTGCTGGCAACCAAGGGCTACGATCCCGCGATGGGTGCACGGCCGTTGCGCCGCACCATCCAGCGCGAGATCGAGGACCAACTCTCCGAGAAGATCCTGTTCGGCGAGATCAAGGCGGGGGACATTGTGGTGGTCGGCGCGGAGGGTGAAGGCGATGAGGCGACGTTTACGTTTGCTGGAAACAGCAAGCCCTCTGTACCGGATGCACTCCCCGCAGGAGCCTAATTAGGCCAGTTTTATCAGGCCGGTGGCAGGCTGCACTGGCATTTCCATCCCAGATGCGTTTTGGGTGGAAGTGCTGGTGCAGCGCACCGGACCCGGCTCGCAAGGGCTGTGGATATCTGACGACGGAACGAGGTAGGCAATGACTGAATTCAATCCGGAAGATGCAGAAAAGAACTTTAACAACGAGGGTGGCCTGAACAATCAGGACCCGACCGAGGACCGCGAAGAAGGCTCGCAGGACGGTATCAATTCAAAGATTGATGACCTTCAGGACGAGCACAGCGACAACCTCGGGGGCTTTGGAGACAAGGCAAAAGACCTGGTTGACAGCGCGCAAGAGAAGCTTGGGAACCGCTAGTTTCGCACTTTGGCCCCCATCGACTGATTCTGTGCCCTGGGCCACTGGCTCGGGGCACAGTTGCGTTCAGTGGCCCGTAGGATGATTGGGTGAAGAATTCCTTTCAAATTCGCCCAGCACGCACCAGCGACGTCGCAGCCATCAAGTCCATGGTGGCGCCGTTGGCGGACCAACGGATCCTCATCGCGAAGGAGACCGTTGCCTACTACGAGTCCGTGCAGGAATTCCTGGTCGCAGAGGTGGACGGCGCTGTGGTTGGTTGCGGTGCCCTTCACGTCATGTGGGAAGACTTGGCAGAGATACGAACGCTGGCCACTCGGGACGATGTCCGCGGTACGGGCGTAGGGCACACCTTGACGGTTGAACTCTTGAACAAGGCCAAAGAACTTGGAGTGAGCAGAGTTTTTTGCCTGACTTTTGAAGAGGAATTCTTCATTCGGCACGGTTTTGAGGTCATGGCGAACCAAGACGAAGTAGATCCCAAGATCTATTCGGAGCTACTACGCTCCCACGATGAGGGTGTGGCGGAGTTCCTTGATTTGGCGAGGGTTAAACCCAATACCCTGGGAAATACGCGCATGATTAAGCATTTCTGATTTCTCGAAAGAGACAGTCAGTAGGCGTATGGTGCGGTCTACTGGGGGAAGCGAGCAGTGAACTGACGGAACAGGTAGTTTCATCGAGACTTCACCGTTGGTTTGGTTAATCGTCGCTATCGTGATGATCCTCGTGATCATCGGCTTGCTGGTGGCGATGAGAAGAAAGCGTCAGCGGGCTGAAGATGTGGCACCCTCACACCGTGCCGATGCGGATCCATAAAGACCCTAAGGAGTGCGGGCAACGGGCGTTCGCTATTGGCGGAGGCCCGTTGCCCCGGCAGTGTAAGTATGCTTAGAATTAAAGGGCTTGCTTAGCCAAGCCCTTCGACCCCGTAGTGGGGCCGTACGGACCATGGACGAGAAGAAAGTGGGAACAGTATGGGATTGGGCGACAAGATCAAGAACGAGGCACAGGATCTGACTGGCAAGGCCAAGGAAGGCGCCGGGAACCTGAGCGACAATGACAACCTGAAGGCGGAAGGTCAAAAGGACCAGCTTGGTGCGGACGCCAAAAAGATCGGCGAGAACATCAAGGACACCTTCAAGAAGGACTAATACGCCCCACGCGAATGAAGTGGCGGCATCAAACGTTCGACGGCGGAACCCCACGGGGGTGCCGCCGTCGAACTGCAGTCAGGGCGTTTTCGCCGCCGGTATTGGACCGGCAATCGGGCGCCCCTGTTCAATATTTTTCTGCGCGGGTATGGTTCAAGAACAGGACCAGATTCCTTCCCGTTCGCAAGGCTGGTACCGCCCGAGAAGTTCAATGAGGAGCGTGCCATGAAAAAGCTAATCAATGATCCGCAAGAAGTTGTTGACGAATCCGTCGCCGGGTTTGGCCTGGCCCATGCGGACCTAGTCAGCATCAATTCTGATCCACTCTTTGTCACCCGCAAAGAGCGCCCGGCCAAGCCTAAGGTAGGGCTGGTCTCCGGCGGCGGAAGCGGCCATGAACCACTGCACGCAGGTTTTGTGGGCCTCGGTATGTTGGATGCGGCGGTACCTGGCCCCGTCTTCACATCACCCACTCCGGATGCCATCATCCCCGCGACTCAGGCAGCGGATTCCGGTGCGGGCGTGGTGCATATTGTGAAAAATTACACGGGTGACGTGCTGAATTTTGAGACAGCTGCTGAAATGGCGGCCGCTGAGGGAATCGAGATCCGCACGGTACTGGTCAACGATGACGTGGCTGTGGAGGATTCGCTCTACACAGCTGGGCGCCGCGGAGTGGCCGGGACAGTGCTGGTGGAAAAGATTGCCGGTGCCGCCGCAGAGAGGGGTGATGACCTGGATGCTGTTGCAGCTGTGGGACAGCGGGTCAATGACAACGTGCGCACCATGGGCGTTGCCCTTTCTGCCTGCACGGTTCCGCACGCGGGTGTGCCAAGCTTTGAACTGGCCGATGATGAGATCGAGATTGGCATCGGTATCCATGGCGAGCCAGGGCGGCACAAGATTGCTATGGAACCAGCGGATGGCATTACGGACAGGTTGCTAGAGCCAATACTGGCCGAATTGAAGCTTGCCGCGGGGGATAAGGTGCTGCTGTTCGTCAATGGTATGGGCGGGACTCCGCTGAGTGAGCTGTACATTGTCTACCGCCATGCCGTGCAGGTGGTTGAAGCCACGGGCGCAACCGTGGAGCGGAATTTGGTAGGAAACTACATCACCGCCCTGGAGATGCAGGGTTGCTCCATTTCAGTGTTGAAACTGGACGCGGAGATGATTGAACTGTGGGATGCCCCGGTTAATACCCCGGCGCTACGGTGGGGAGTCTAGATGGCAGAGCTGAACACGCTAAACAATGAGTGGGTTCTGACGTGGTTGCGCCGTAGCGCCGAGGTGGTGGCGCGGCATAAGTCTGAGCTCAGCGAGCTGGATCGGTTGATTGGCGACGGTGACCATGGCGAGAACCTGGATCGAGGGTTCAGCGCAGTGCTGGCCAAGCTCGACGCTGAGCCGCCGGCAACGCCCGGAGATGCCCTCAAATTAGTGGCGATGACGCTGATGTCCAAGGTGGGTGGGGCTGCCGGGCCGTTGTACGGCACTGCATACCTGCGTGCGGCAACTGCGGTGGGCGGCACGCTGGAATTGGATGCACCGTTGCTGGCTGTGATGCTAACGGCGGCTCGCGACGGTCTGGTGGCGCGCGGCAAGGCGGAACCTCGGGACAAGACCATGGTGGATGCCTGGACGCCGGCCGTGGATGCCGCTGCGGCTTCCGTAGCTGCTGGCGCCCATCCCACAGAGGTGTTGGCGGCCGCTGCCGCTGCCGCGGAACAAGGCGCAGAGGATACGATTCCGCTAGTTGCGCACAAGGGTCGCGCCAGTTATTTGGGTGAACGCAGTGCTGGCCACAAGGATCCGGGAGCGGCCTCCAGCGCATTGCTCCTGCGCGCCGCGGCGGATACTGCCGCTGGCTACGGCGCCGAGGAGGCGCAGCAGTGACGGTTGGCCTGGTGGTTGTTTCGCACAGCGCCAAATTGGCCGAAGGGGTAGTGGAAGTGGCCGGGCAGATGGCCAAGGACGTGCGGTTTGCCGCTGCGGGTGGTACAGACGACGGCGGCATCGGCACCTCTCTCGATAAAGTCATGACGGGCATCGAGGCAGTCCAAACGGGTGCTGGAGTGCTGGTGGTGTGCGATCTGGGCTCTGCCGTGATGACTGCCGAGTCAGCCTTGGAGTTTCTGGGCAACCCGGACGATGTTCGGGTTGCCGATGCTCCCCTGGTGGAGGGTACCGTTGCCGCTGCAGTGGCCGCACAAAGTGGCAGAGGCCTGGCGCAAGTCTGTACCGCCGCAGAGCAGTCCCTCGCCGGGCATGGTTCCGCCTCAGCGCCAGCGGATTCCTCATCTGCGCCAGCGAACACTGAAAGCGTGACTGCGGACGTGGAGCTGATCAATCCTTTGGGTTTGCATGCCAGACCTGCCGCCACGCTGGCGGGTGGGCTGGGCAAACTGGACGTGGACGTCACCATCAACGGTATGGACGGCCAGTCAGTGATGATGTTGATGGCCTTGGGCGCTGGCAAGGGAACCGTGCTGCACGTGGTGGCTACCGGAGCAGACGCAGAGAAGGCAGTGGGGTTTGTCACCCAAGAGGTATCCGCCGGCTTCGGCGAACTCTGAGCCGGCTACTACCAGCACAGAGCGCTAGCGGGCAATGCTAGTGCGGCAGGGTTAGGCCCTGGTCCGAGGACTTGGCCAGTCCGTCCGTGCAGAGGGACGTGACCACGCGGTCCAGTTGTTCGGTAGACACATTGAGCTTGGCTAGTCCGGTCAGGGCCACACGAACGTTGCTCCCGTGGTGGGCTAGAGCTGCAGAATCCAGTTCCACCGCAACGGTATTGCGAAAAAGGGCCAGATCAACCGGGGCGTTTGCTGAACGCAAGACTGCCATCACGGCGCCGCGTACCTGCCGGTCAGTTCCGGCCCAAGGCTGCCCCTTCGGCACGTAATCCGGCAAGGGGGAGCCCGCCGCCAGCCACGCGCAGTCACTGGCAACCGGGCAGCGCTCGCAGTCCGGCTTCCGTGCAGTGCAGACCAGAGCACCCAGTTCCATCACTGCGGCATTCCACCGCACGGAGGCAGCGGCGTCCTCGGGCAGGACGTTCTCCGCAAGGCGCATCTCAACTGCTGTGAGCGCTGGCGCAGGGAGAGCCTTGCCGATCAACAGCCGTGCCAGGACTCGCCGTATGTTCGTGTCCACCACGGTTTCTCGCTGCCCATAGGCGAAGGCAGCCACGGCAGCGGCGGTGTAATTGCCGATGCCGGGCAGGCTCAGGAGCGTTGAAAACTGTGCCGGGACAACGTCGTCGTGCTTGTTCGAAATTTCAACCGCAGCCGCGTGCAGGCGCAACGCCCTGCGCGGGTAGCCCAACCTGCCCCACGCGCGCACAGCCTCGCCGCTGGACTCCGCGGCCAGGGCGGAGGGTGTCGGCCAGCGTTCCAGCCACTGATGCCATACCGGGAGCACGCGCACCACGGGCGTCTGCTGCAGCATGATTTCGCTGACCAACACGCCCCACGCTGAGCAATCAGGGCTACGCCACGGCAGGTCACGGGCGCTGGCTGCAAACCAGTTGCTCAGCGCATTGTGCAGGGCGGGCAGCTTGGATTCTGGCTCGAATGTTGTGGTTTTGATGGGATCCAGCCTAATTCAATAATGCATTCTCACAACACCGTCCTACCGCACCATTCAATGTCTTCTGCGCCCGGTGTGTGAGCGGTGCCATAGGCACATCCGTGCGGCTGGCGGCGTGGTGGCTTAGCTCCGGCGCGTGAGTTCTTTAGGGTGGAACCATGGCAGCGAACTCCAGCGGGAACACCCCACGCTCTGGCGCGCCACAACGACCCTCAGCGCGCGTTTTACGCCGACGCCGGGCGGTGTTCTTTGGCGGGTTGGCAGTGATTTTTGTAGTGCTCGCCGTCACGGCTATTGTGTTGATCC
>JABBNV010000143.1:0-1187 GCA_019352125.1 Acidobacteriota bacterium
TGTACAATCTGGTGACCAAGCGTGCAGTCTGCCACGAAGGTGCCACCATGGAATGGATCGATGGGAACATCGGCTCCAAGGTGACCATGAAGTACCCGGCCGTGTACCTAGTGGGGGAACACGCCAAGGGCGAGACTCTCTCCATCGCGTTCGCGGGTGAGGGCCAGCACCAGGACACTGGGTCCAAGATGGTTCACATTGCGCCGAACACGCAGTCATCCATCATCTCTAAGTCAGTAGCTCGAGGCGGTGGCCGAAGCGCGTACCGAGGGTTGGTACAGATTCGCGAGGGCGCAACCCACTCCGCCAATACCGTCCGGTGTGATGCGTTGCTGGTGGATACCATTTCGCGCTCGGACACATACCCCTATGTGGACGTCCGCGAAGATGACGTGACCATGGGGCATGAGGCAACAGTCTCGCGTGTTTCGGAAGAGCAATTGTTCTATCTGATGTCCCGCGGGATGCCTGAGGACGAGGCAATGGCCATGATCGTGCGCGGCTTTATTGAGCCCATTTCACGTGAACTTCCCATGGAGTACGCCCTTGAGCTCAACCGCCTGATCGAACTCCAGATGGAAGGGGCCGTTGGTTAATGACTGAGCTGGCTGAAAACACCACCAAAAAGGGAAGCATCACCCTCACCGGCACCCAGCGGGATCGGATTGATGGCTTCACCGAAGAGGGCGAAAGCCTTAACCAGATCAACCCCGGCAGCGGGCCCCTCGCGGGGGAGGCAACCAAGGCGCACAGCCACGGCGGCGGGGCAGGTATTCCTGATAGCTCACGCGCTGGTCGCCTGACCTCCTACAAGCTGGAAGACTTCCCATCTATCACTGGACGCGAAGAGGACTGGCGGTTTACTCCGCTCAAGCGCCTTCGCGGTCTGGACAAGGTTGAGCTCAGCGGAGCTGCGCCCACCATCGAGGTATCCAAGCCGGATGCGGTGAGCGTGGAGACGGTTGACCGCACTGACGCTCGCATCGGGTCTGTTGCCATTCCGGATGACCGCGTATCCGCCTCGGCCTGGGCTTCGTTTCGCGAAACGACAGTGATCACCGTTCCCAAAGAATTGGTGGCAGATTCTGAGATCACGCTGACCATTACTGGCGCGGGGGACGCTCCGGCAGCATCGCACGTGGTACTGCGTGCCGAGCGCTTCAGCGAGTCTGTAATAGTTCTTGATC
>JABBNV010000143.1:1197-2727 GCA_019352125.1 Acidobacteriota bacterium
GGCGGAAAACGTTGAAATTGACGTGGCCGACGGCGCCAAGCTCACCGTGGTCTCTATCCAGGACTGGGACGATACCGCAGTGCACGCCAGCACTCAGCAAGCCAAGCTGGGCCGCGACGCGAAGCTGCGGCACGTCGTCGTCAATCTCGGTGGCGATCTGGTTCGCGTCACACCGTCAACACGGTTCAAGGACACCGGCGGCGACGTTGAAATGTTCGGACTCTACTTTGCCGATGCTGGCCAGCATTTCGAGCAGCGGTTGTTTGTTGACCACTCGGTGCCCAACTGCAAGTCACGCGTGACGTACAAGGGCGCCTTGCAGGGACAGGACGCGCACACCGTTTGGGTAGGTGACGTTCTGATCCGCAAGGAGGCAGAGGGCACCGACACTTATGAGATGAACCGAAACCTGATCCTGACTCAGGGTGCGCGGGCGGATTCCGTACCCAACTTGGAGATTGAGACCGGGTTGATCGAGGGGGCTGGCCACGCAAGTGCCACCGGCCGCTTTGACGACGAGCAGTTGTTCTACCTGCAGGCTCGCGGTATTCCGGAGGACGTTGCACGCCGACTCGTGGTACGTGGGTTCTTGAATGAAGTCATTCAGAAGATTCAGGTCCCAGCGTTGGAAGAGCGTCTACGGGAAGCTGTGGAACGCGAATTGAACGCCGGTGAAATCGACGCATGAGCGAGCGGCTGGTCTGTAAGGCCTCCGAGGTAGGCGTCAAACAAGCCGTCAAGGTAGACATTGACGATATTCCCGTTGCCATTGTGCGTGATTCTGCTGGCGCATTGCACGCCATTGGGGACACGTGCTCGCACGCGGAGATCTCGCTGAGCGAGGGGGACGTGGAAGGCACCACTATTGAGTGCTGGGCCCACGGAAGCTCGTTCGATCTGAACAATGGCCAGCCGCTAACCCTGCCGGCCTTTGAGCCGGTTCCCGTCTTTGCTGTTCGCATCGACGGGGACGACGTTTATGTGGACGTCGACACTGTACTTAACTCCGTCCCAGTTGCTGACTAGTCGGCTACGGAATTAGCTTTTTAGAGAAAAGGAAGAGTATGTCTACTCTGGAAATCAAGGACCTGCACGTCAGCATTGACACTGAGCAGGGCAACAAGCAGATCCTCAAGGGCGTTTCGCTCACGATCAACACTGGCGAGACTCACGCCATTATGGGCCCCAACGGCTCTGGCAAATCCACCCTGGCCTCCACCATTGCTGGCCACCCGCGCTACATTGTGGACAGCGGTTCCATCACCCTGGATGGTGAAGATGTACTGGCCATGAGCGTTGACCAGCGCGCACGGGCAGGATTGTTCTTGGCCATGCAGTATCCGGTCGAAATTCCCGGCGTCACCATGACCAACTTCCTCCGCACGGCCAAGACGGCTATCGACGGCGAGGCTCCCAGCCTGCGTACCTGGACCAAGGACGTCAAAGCGGCCATGGCTCAGCTGCGCATCGAGCCAGAGTTTGCTCAGCGCAACGTGAACGAGGGCTTCTCCGGTGGTGAGAAGAAGCGCC
>JABBNV010000143.1:2737-3050 GCA_019352125.1 Acidobacteriota bacterium
CAGCTGGAACTCTTTGCGCCGAAGTTCGCCATCTTGGATGAGACGGACTCTGGTCTGGACGTGGATGCACTCAAGGTAGTGTCCGAAGGCGTCAACCGTGCCCAGGAGCAGAGCGAACTCGGCACCCTGTTGATCACGCACTACACGCGCATCCTTCGGTACATCAAGCCCGAGTTTGTGCACGTATTTGTTGACGGCCGGATCGCTGAAGAGGGCGGCCCCGAATTGGCGGATCGTCTCGAGGACGAGGGCTACGACCGATTCACCTCTGACGCCGCGCTACAGAGCTAAACTTTAGGTTATAGGCACGGAA
>JABBNV010000143.1:3060-7027 GCA_019352125.1 Acidobacteriota bacterium
ATAATGCAACCGCGCAGCAAGCGGCCCTTGAGGACCTCGAAGAGGCACTCAAGGATGTAATTGACCCTGAGCTCGGCGTCAACGTGGTAGATCTGGGGTTGCTCTACGGACTCCATTTTGCCGACGACGGCGCGCTCCTGCTGGATATGACCCTCACCACGGCAGCGTGCCCGCTGCAAGATGTGATTGAGGAGCAGGTCCAAAATGCTCTGGAGAGCATGGTGGACGAATGGCGCATTAATTGGGTGTGGATGCCGCCGTGGGGTCCGGAACGAATCACAGACGATGGTCGCGACCAGATGCGCGCTCTCGGATTCAATATCTAGTCCCTCTAGCAGGAGACTGTAGAAACCTTAACGCTCCGCAAATGGTCGCTAAACGCCGTGTTTAGCGATCATTTGTGCACCGGGTTTCCAACCAATCGCTCGAGGAACTTACACTTGCTGCAGGAATGCCAGCGTCCGGTTCATCAGCAGCGCTGCGAGCTCGGGGTTGTACGCAGCCAGGCTGGAGTCGGCAAATAGATGTTCGTCACCAGGGTAAAGGAATAGTTCTCCCGAAGTGGGTCCAGCCAACAGCTCCTTCGCCGCGTCGATGTCGCCCTCGTCAACGAAGTACGGATCGCGGTCCATGGAGTGAATCTGCACAGGTACATCTTCCGGCCACGTACCAAACTCCGCTACAGGTGCGCAGGAGTGGTAGAACAGTGCTCCCCGGGCGCCGGGTCGAGTTTGCGTTAGTAACTGTGCTGGCATCACACCCATGGAGAATCCGGCGTAGACCAGTTGTTGGGGAAGGGCGTCCGCGGCAGCTTTCCCGCGGTCCATCATGGTCTGGAATCCCAGCTGGTTGAAGGCATAGTCCATGCCTTCAGGTATCGTGGCGAACGTCCGGCCGTTAAAGAGATCCGGTGTGTGGACAGTATGGCCGACCGCACGTAGTTCCTCGGCAAAGGCCAGCACGCCAGGAGTCTGCCCTTGTACGTGGTGGAACAGCAGTACTTCGGCCATGGGTGGCCTCCTCAAATTTGTGGCTTAGTTCAATAGTGCCGTTCGGTAGTCGAGCATGTCGAGACCCGCGCTCTGTCGAGCCCCCTTTTCCCTCAACGCGAGTGCAGATCTTGACGCTATTCGGGCCTGTCATGTCTCATCGCTTTGTAGAGACTGGGGGTGTGTTGGGTGGGGAGGCTGCTGATCAGTGGTCCTTGAGCGTCGAAGAACATGGTCTCGTTCTCGTCGTGCAGGACGTTGATCGTATGGCCGCCCCGCTTGTCGGGCCCGATTTTGAATTGTGTTCCCAGGACGGATGTTTTGCCGTCTTTTTGGACGACTCGTTGAGCATGGATCCGTGTGGCTGCTTTCGGTTCGTCGGGTTCTGGGGGTTGCGGCGCCGGGGCTACTGGCGTCGCATCCCAGCCTTCTTGCGGTGTCATTCGCCCCGGTAAGCCTTGAGTGCCGCTTCATGCGTGGGTGATGGTTTTCAAGAAGGGTTGCCCCGTCTTGGGGTCCTTTTTGGGTGGAAGCGTAGCGGATCCAAACCCCGGCGTAATGGCCGGCTTTAAATTCCGTGCGCACGGAACCTGAGGACGCACCTGGTGGGTCTTGCTGAGCATGACCGATGCTGCCCAGAATGTCTTGTACGAGGTGCCCGAATTGGTGGGCGACCACATGCTCTTGCGTCAAAGGGACACCTAATGATCTAAATCGGTTTGCCGACTCATCAAGGAATCCTGGATCAGGGTAGGCCGTGGCATTGCTGGGGGTGTTCAGCGAATTGACGAGAGCATGTGGGGATTGGTGCTCAGCCACAAACCAATCAGCAGCACCAGCCCAACTCCAACCTTGCCGCCGGTGCCCATGCCACCGCGCCGGTCGTGCACTGATGATCGGTCTAGCTAAGCGCCCTCATTAAAACTGATAGGTAAAGAACAGGAGTTGTATGCGCAAAGCCTCTAGGTTGGCTATGGAATGTTGAAACAAGCCTAAAATGGCCACAATGCCATTTTTGAACCAACTTGCCCGCTGGAATGCCGCGTTCGGCGCCAGCCCCGCCGCCGGAATTGTCACCGAAGAGCTGACGTCAGTGTTGACCTATGACCAATTGACGCGGCTGGCTCTTTCCATGCCCATCGTACCCACCGTGAACGTATTGGCTGAGTTCAACTCGTTGGACTTGGTGGTGAAAATCGTAGCGGGAATAGCGCAACAAGGCATGATTGCGCTGCTGGATCCCGCTCTGCCCGGCTCCACGCGCCAGGACATGAGCGCCAACATTTCATCGATACAGGTCCCCGAAGCGCCGCCTGAATCCGAAGCACGGGGCTTGGTAGATGGGCCGGCGGAGTCTCTATTTCTGCTCGGGTTCACCAGCGGCACCACCAGCACGCCGAAAGCCTTCACGCGAACAAGAGAATCCTGGCGCGTCTCCTTTGAACGCAGTTGCAAGTATTTTCAGCTAACTCACGACGAGACAACTTTGATTGCCGGTCCGCTAACAGCCAGCCTTAATCTCTACGCGCTTGGCGAGTGCCTCTACGCTGGCTCCCCGGTGTACCTGCTTCCAAGATTTAGCGCATCCGCCGTGACTACGGCCCTGCGTCGAGATCACATCACTCGGCTGGTGGTGGTGCCCACCATGCTGCGCTGGCTAACTCAACGGGGAGTGCAAGCCGGTGAGAGCTGGCCGGAGGTGCGCAGTATTGTCTGTGCGGGGGCCAAGCTTGATGCGGATACGGTGCGGTTGGCGCAGCTCTGGGCACCGGCTGCCACTATCTACGAGTATTACGGCGCCGCAGAGCTGGGTTTTGTGGCGGCGGAAGCGCTGCCCTCACTCGATCCGCCGACATCGACGCGTGCCCGTGCCGCAGTGGGCAAAGCGTTTCCTGGCGTGGATCTTGAAGTCAGAGACGCAGCAGGGCGAACCCTGGCGCCCGGAGAGCCCGGGGACATCTATGTTCGCAGCCCTTTGGTGAGTGAAGGTTACGTCTGGGGCGACGACGGCCTGGCGTTCCGCCGCCAGGGGGACTGGTGCACGGTGGCGGATCAGGGCTACCTGACCGAAGATGGTGAGTTGCATGTGCTGGGGCGTGCGGCGGATATGTTGAACTGTGCCGGGCACAATGTTTACCCACAGGAAGTGGAACTGGCATTGTGCGGGATTGCGGGCGTACGGGAAGCAGTGGTCTTTGGCCTTCCGGACGGGCTGCGCGGTCACCGAATTGTGGCCGGAATCAAGCCGAGCGCAGGAAGCGCTGGGCGCTCCCTGCGTGCCGCAGGCCTACACGAAGGAATCTCCGCCTATGTGCCTATTTATAAGCGGCCTCAACAGTATTTTCTGCTGAGCGAACTGCCGCTCACATCCGCCGGGAAGATCAGTAGAACCCTGTTGGCTGACTGGATATCAACAAAGGACGCCCGTGCCCACCGACTACCATAATCCGAGCCGTTCGCAACGCACAGACCACGCCCGTGACGCCGTCATCGTGACGGGACTCCGCACTCCTACGGCGCGCGTCAACGGGGCGTATGCGCATCTGGCTGCTCATGAATTGCTGGCGCCCGTGCTGACGGCAGTGGCCAGACATGGGCGGATTGCTCCCACAGAGGTTGATGACGTGATCATGGGGAACGCCACGGGAGGTGGGGGCAACGTAGCACGCCTTGCTGCCCTCACTGCAGGGTTCCCCGTTCACGTGCCGGGGGTAACTGTAGATAGACAATGCGGTTCTGGTTTAGAGGCCATCAACCTTGCCTGCCGCCTAGTTCAATCCGGTGCTGGGGATACTTACCTTGCAGGCGGCGTTGAAAGTATCAGCACGGCTCCGGCCAGGGCTCACCGTGAGCCCAACGGTGAGTTGAACTTTTACCGCCGGGCACAATTTGCACCGGACGGGATGAATGATCCGGATGTGGGGGAGGCGGCGGAGATTGTGGCGGCCCGCTACAACATCAGCCGGGCGCGTCAGGAT
>JABBNV010000144.1:0-6613 GCA_019352125.1 Acidobacteriota bacterium
GTACTGGCAGTCAGTCCAGCATCGCGGGCCAGCAGAACCCGCAGTTGCTGGTATCCGCTGAAGCCAAGGCTTTGGCATGTCCGCACCACCGTGGCTCGTGATGCTCCGGCCAGCTCAGCAACCTGGGTGGAGGAGAGCTCCACAATGTGCTCGCTGTGGGAGAGGAACACTTGCGCCACGGCATTTTCTGCGGGCAGCAGGGAAGGGGCAAGGGAACGGATGGTGGCGACGATGGTCCCGGGCAGATGCTCGCTCATGGGGCTATCCCGGGAACGCGAATGCGCGCACTGATGTCAGCAACGGCGTCCGGATCCAGGTCAAAGACCTGTTCTGGGTTACCCCATTCCGCGGTCTGTATGCGAACACTCCCGTCGCACCTGAGTTGAATTTCAGTGGCGCCGCTCTGCGCTGTGGCGCGCTCATGACCAGCCTTGGCAAGGGTGTCATTAACGTTGACGACGCCGGGTGTCACCACTACAGGAATCTGGCGGTTGCCCAGGTTTACCGTTTCCACCAAAGCATGGTGATAATGACCGGACAAAATGAGCTGCACATCGGAGCCGATGCATGCGGCCAAGAGCTCAGCGGCGTTTTGCAGCTCGATTCCATGGTGCAGCGGGGTGGTGGGCGGTACTGGAGGGTGGTGAATGACAAGAATGCTGCCGTGTTCAGCTGGCGTTGTCAGTTCCTGCCTGAGCCATTGGAGCTGATCCGCGCAGACGCTACCGTGAGTGAATTCCGGTACGGAGCTGTCCACAGTGAGGATGCGCACTCCCTGACAAATAGTGCTGCCAAACGCGGGTTGGTCCGGCCTTGGCACGGGGGAGTAGGGCGGATGGCCGTTACCGAGGACCGTGCTGAAGCCGAGGCGCTGGTCGTGGTTTCCCATCGCGTAAATCAGTACCGGGGGCTGCGGACGCCCTCGGGTTGTCGCAAAGTCCGTTAGCACTGATTGGACCAACCGGTAGGACTCGGCTGAGCCGTCATCGCTAACATCTCCGGAGACCACCACCAGATCCAGGTCATGAACCGCATCGAGTGCAACGATGGCTCGCTTGAGGGTGGCTACCGTTTCCACCACGCCATTGTGCGCTGCGCCGTCGGCGCGCACATGCAGATCAGACAGCTGCAGAATGCGCAGGCCGCTCATGCTGGAACCTCCACGGGAAGCTTCGAGGACCGTGGGCGACGCCGGGCGGTGCTAAACGGTACTGCCCACCGGCCGTGGATTAACCGATGCCGCACCGCGCCGGAGAGTTGGTCAATGATCATTGTCACTACAATAACCACCAGAAGCAACATCCCCACGGCGTCCCAATTGCGAAACTGGACGTTGTCCGAGAGCATCTTGCCAATGCCGCCAGCTCCAATGAGGCCAAGAATCGCTGAGGCACGGACGTTAATTTCGAAGCGGTAGAGCCACAAGGAAAGCAACTCAGCGCTCGCGGACGGCCAGATTCCCCAACGCATTAATCCCACAGCGCCGCTGCCAGTGGATCGCACTGCCTCCAGGGGGCCGCGATCCACCGCCTCAAATGTTTCATAACCCCATTTGCCCAGGTTGCCAATGGACCCGACGGCCAGGGCCAGTGCACCCGTGAAGGGCGTCAGTCCCGTCACAGACAAGATCAGAATGGCGGTGACTACTTCTGGTACTGCCCTCAGCACCGCAAAGACCCCGCGCAAGGGCCAACTAATCCACCGGGGTGCCAGAGGAGCAGCAGCGAAAAAGCTCAGCGGAAAGGAAACCGCAATACCCAGCAGTGTGCCAATCCAAGCCATCTGCACGGAGAGCACCATGGCAGTGAACGCTTCGCCCAGTTTGCCCCAGTTCGGCGGCGCAAACATCAGCAACAGGTACTTCCAGGCCTGGGCGGGGAAGTCAGCCAGCGCGGAGATGTCCAGCTTGGCGCTGAAATACGCGGCCAGTGCAATACCTGTGACCAGTAGCCAGAGTAACCGTGAGGGCCAGCTGACGGGCTTGTCTGGGCGGTTTGTGAGCGAAGGTGCGGAAGACGTGTCTGTAAGTGTGCCAGCCACTAGATCAACCTCTTTCGTAGCCATGCGGAGAATGATTCAAGCAGCACCACTAGCAGAAGAATCTCAAGGATAATCAACGACAATTCGTGGTACCGGAAAAAGCTCCGCACGTTGTCAATCAGGATGCCCAATCCACCAGCGCCCACCAAGCCGATGACGGTGGAGGCACGGATGTTGATTTCGAAGGTGTACAGCACTTGCGAGGCGTACGCCGGCAAAATCTGCGGGAGCATGGCCGAACGGCCAGCTTTGAGCCAACTGGCACCAGCGGCCAGCGCGGCCTCATGCGGGCCCGTGTCTTCCCCGTCCAAGGCTTCGGAAACAAGTTTGACGATGATTCCGATGTTGAAAATCACTAGGGCCATAATGCCGGGCAGTGCACCCACGCCCACTACGGCAACCAAAATGGCGGCCAGCAAAATGTCCGGAATGGAGCGGATCAGGTTCATTACGAAGCGGAGGCCCATGAGCAGCCAGGTGTTGGGATTGGTAGCCCGTGAGGCAAAGAAGGCTATCGGCAGCGAGATGGCGGAGCCAATCACCGTGGCAATAACAGCCATATCAACCGTTTCCACCAGTGCCGGAATGGTTTTGGGAAAGAAGCCATAGTCTGGCTGGGTGAGCTGCACTACGTTGCCCACAGCGTTGGAGAAATTTGCCACAATTTCAGGCAAATCAATCTGAACCCCCAGGCCTGCCCAGACGGTAATGGCTGCTAAGACAAGTAACGTAGCCACTACCTTGCCTCGTTGCCGGGGCTTAACCGGGCGAACGTTGGCCGTCACGGCCCCCAGGGCACCGATCGCCGTCACAGCTCCGCCTTGGCTTCCAGCACATCAGCAGCTGTCAGGGACCGCCCGTAGATGCTTTCAAAAACTCTCTCATCCGCGTCCGCGCCAGCGCCGTCAAACACTACGCGGCCTTCCCGCATACCAATGAGCCTGGTGCAGTAGGTACGGGCCAGATCCAGGAAGTGCAGGTTGACTATAACGGTGATACCCAGATCAGCATTGATCCGTTGCAGATCACGCATCACCACGTGTGAGGTGGGCGGATCCAGCGAGGCAACTGGTTCATCGGCCAAGACAATTTGGGGCTGTTGAGCCAAGGTCCGTGCGATGGCGACGCGTTGCTGCTGGCCGCCAGAGAGGCTGGATGCTTTTTCGTAGGCTTTGGAGACAATCTCCACCCGTTCCAACGCACTCATGGCAAGTTCGACGTCGTCGTGCTGCCAGGCGCCCAGCAGTGACCGCCAGGCGGAAGTGTGATGCAAGCGGCCCATCAACACGTTGTTGAGCACGGTGGTGCGTCGAGCCAAATTGAAACTCTGGAAGATCATCCCCACTTCGCTGCGCAACTGGCGCAATTCCCTGCCCCGTGCGTTGGAGAGGCGGTGATCGCCCACGTTTAGCTCGCCACTGCTGATGGGTACCAGGCCGTTGATGCTGCGAATCAATGTTGATTTCCCCGCACCGGACAACCCCACCACGCCCACCATGGACCCCGCGGGGATATCCAGAGTCACGTCTGACAACCCCACAAAGCCGTTGGGGTATTTAACGCCGACATGATTGAACTGGATATCCGCCACGGGGACTACTTTCTTTGTTGGTTGATGCGAGTTGATGCAAGAGGTACTAGCTAGAAGCCGCGAAGCCTAGGGTTTAGCCGAGGCCAATGGAGACAGCGGCGTCCTGGGTCTTCTTCAGGCTGGCAATGTCTGCAGGCTTGAGCCCCGTGATCTGGTAGATGGCGGTCAGGGAGGCAACGCCCTCAGGAGTCTTGGCGTAATCTTCCATGGCGTTGCTGATCTTGGTCTGCCATGCGGAGCTGAGCTTACTGGAAATGGACACGCCGTCGTTGGGTACTTCATCCGTCAGCGCAAAGACCACGACCTTGTTGCCGACATCCGGGTTGTCCTTCTTGACTACCTCGCGGGCGTCCCAGTAGCTGAAGCCCACCTCCGCGTCGCCCTTGTACACAGCGAGTACAGAGGCATCGTTGGCTGTGACCTTGATGGGGGACACGTCTGAAACGCTCAGGTTGGCGGCCTTCATGGCAGCCACCGGGAAGATGTATCCGGCCGGGGAAGCGGAGGAGAGCATTGCTACCTTGGCGCCCTTGATCTTGGAGACGGAGTCCAGGCCAGCGGGGCCATTGCCGGAGGCGGTGCCGTTGCAGTACAGCATGCCGTTGGGGCCGGGAGCCGGAGTGTCCTTGCAGTACTTGGACGGGTTATTGGTGAACATCTGGGCTGCGTAGCTGGACTTTCCCTTGCGCAGGGTTTGCAAGGACGGCTTGGCACCATACTTGTCACAGGCCTGGCTCATCTGCAGTGACGGGAGCATGCCGATCTGTGCCTGGTTGGAGCCGATCGCCTCCACTGCTGCCTGGTAGTCAGCCGTGATTACGCCGTGAACGGGAATGCCAAGGCGTGAGGTCAGCGCTGCTTCCAACGGCTTGACTGTTTCCACCAACTTGCTGGCGTCACCGGAGGGAACCAGTGCCAGAGTCAGTGACTTGGGGTCACTTGCCTTTTCGTCGCTGGTGCCTGCACAGGGTGCGCTGGCTGTTGAGTTGGTGCCGCCGGCATTGCTGACGGAATCCTGGCTAACTCCGCAGGAGGAGATAGCCATGACTCCGACCACGCCAAGGGCCGCGAGGACGGAGAAACGTGAACGGAAAATGCGCATAGTGATGCCTTTTCTGGTGTGGGTTACGCAGGGATGGGGAGTGGATAAAGGTGATGGAAGGAAGCTGGATCATTGGCCCATTGGGCAATGGCGGGGAAGAGTTCGGGGAAGTCGGCAGCGCGGACGTGAGCCTGCCCACCACCGTGATTGAACCTGTCGATAAAGGCCGTTATGCCGCCTGCTGCCAGCACAGGTTCCAGGTCATTGCGCCAGATATCTCCCACGCTCAAAACTTCATGAGGCTGCCTGCGCCGCAAGAAGTGGGGCATGAGTTGCTCCAGTCCGGTTGGTTTGTGCGCGTTGGGAAGTACGACGTCGATCACGTCTTCCAGCCCCAACACGGCCAGGCTTTCGTGGACGCCGGTGAGCGGGGCGTTGGTGAGGAGCAGGCGCAGCGCAGTACCTTCCAAACTTGCGAGGAAACCGTCCAGACCAACAGGTGCGCTCACCGTCACGGAGCCGGCGGCTACTGCGGCGCGGCTTCGAACAAACGCTTCTTCGAGGACTGCTGGCCCCACGTGATGTTCCGCAAGTGAGGCCACCGCGGCATAACCGTCCAGAAAACGGGGTGATTCCGGCGTTCCGTCCAGAAAATCGGTCAACTGTTGTTTCATCGCCCGTCCGTCACTGACCGACATGAAGGAAGCGGCCGCATTGGCATACGCCCACACTGGTCCATCGCCGACACATACAGTGCCGTCAAAATCCAGGACCAATAAGGGGAGCGCGGAGGAAGAAACGTGTTCAAGAGGGTCAATCACAACTTGAGCCTAAACACCTAAGAACGGATTGTCCATGGATAACCTGATCATGAACACAATGTTCACGCGGCGTTTACCTATGAGGCGGTCTTGTAGACTCCGATCATGAAAATTGCCGGTCGCAATCCGCAGTCACCCAACCTCGCGCCATGGCGCTCGGGAGCCACAATGGCGGCGCAACTGGCGGTGGCGGCCGGCATTAGCGTGGGTGCGGTGGTGGCCGCACGAGCGTGGATTTTTGGACCCACACCACGCGTTCAGATAGCTCCATTGGCGGAGCCGTTGGATGAGGCGGCCGTGCAAGTGGCCGCGGATCATTTGAGTGAACTGGTAAGAATCCCCACTGTCTCTTCTCCTGACCTGGGGCAGGAAGATGCCGCCGCATTTGAGGATTTCCGCACCTGCCTGCGCAGGCTTTACCCCCTGACGTTCGGCCAGCTGGCCGTGGAAGACGTGAACTCGCGGGCGCTGCTGCTGCATTGGCCTGCGAAGCTCCCAACGGCCGGTCCCCGCGCGGCGCAGGGCCGTGGCCCGGTAGTGCTGATGGCGCACTGGGATGTAGTTCCGGCGGAGCAGACAGATGAATGGACGTACCTGCCGTTCTCCGGCACGCAGGCGGATGGTTACATCTGGGGCCGTGGCACCCTGGATGACAAGGGTGACTTGGTGAGCATTTTGGAAGCCACGGAGTCCCTGCTGACTCGGGGATTCGCCCCGGCCCAGGATGTCTACCTGAGCTTCGGCGACAATGAAGAAACCGCAGGGCTGAGCGCTGCCCGGGCCGCGGAATTGCTGGCGGAGCGCGGCGCCACACCGTGGCTGGTCCTGGATGAGGGTGGTGCTGTGGCTACCGGTGCATTCCCCGGCGTGAAGGTGCCGGCCGCCGTCGTCGGAGTGGCTGAAAAAGGCATTCTGGAAGTGGAAATCGGTACCAATGAACCAGGTGGGCATGCCTCGACGCCGCCCAGGATGGGTGCCACGGCCCGGTTGGCGCGTGCGGTGCTGAGAATTGAACGACACCCCTTCCCCCAGCACCTGCCGAGTGCCACGCGGGCCATGGTGGAGGAGTTTGGCAGGCATTCGGCTCCGCCCGCCCGGGCTCTCCTGGCCAATTTGTGG
>JABBNV010000144.1:6623-7015 GCA_019352125.1 Acidobacteriota bacterium
GCTCACGCGCGCGTTCGGCTGGTTGGGTGGCGAAACCAATGCCATGACCCGCACCACAGTTGCCATGACAAAATTACGTGGCAGCGCCGCTGCGAACGTCCTGGCGTCACAAGCCGTGGCTCACGCCAATATTCGCGTTGCGGTAGGGGAAAGTGTGGAGCAGACGGTGCAACGCTTGCGGCGGATCATTCATGATGATCGGGTGAGTGTGACCGTGCTCAGCGCCAGCGAACCGTCCCCCGTCTCAGCCACAGATAACGCGCAATTCGCGGCGCTCACGGCGGCCGTGGGGGCAGTGTTCCCGGATGCCATTGTGGTGCCGTACATCATGATGGCGGCCACTGATTCCCGTCGCTTCACGGGTATTTGCCCTGCCGTATATCGCTTTGCTC
>JABBNV010000145.1:0-923 GCA_019352125.1 Acidobacteriota bacterium
CTGTTTTTGGCCCGCTACAGTTCGAGTCCTGGGACCATTCCCGCAGGTTGGAGCAAGTACACATTTTGGCAATATAGTGACAACACAAACCCGGCAGACCCGGTTATTGTGGGCGATCTGGATTCCTTCAACGGAACGAAGGATCAGCTGGCGGCACTGGCCACCAACGTCCCGGCGCTGCCAGTGTCGCCTACCTTTACGGACGTGGATACCAGCAATCAGTTCTACACAGAGATTCATTGGCTGGGGGCCACGGGCGTTACCACTGGGTATTCGGATGGCACGTTTCGCCCTGTGCAGCCGGTGAATCGTGATGCGATGGCGGCTTTTATGTACCGGTTGGCGGGTTCGCCCGTTTTTGCTGCGCCGGTGACTTCGCCGTTTAGCGATGTTTCCACGAGTAGTCAGTTTTATAAGGAGATCACGTGGTTGGCGGCTAATGGGATCAGTACGGGTTATTCGGATGGCACGTTTCGCCCTGTGCAGCCGGTGAATCGTGATGCGATGGCGGCTTTTATGTACCGCTTTGTTGGTGAGTAGCCCGCTCCAGTTGGGAGATCTTGACGGCTATGGGGAAAGCTCAGATTCCGCCTGCCCCCAAGATTTCGACGGGCTGGGTGGGGGCCTTGGTTCTTGCCAGAGTTACGGGCCGTCTTTGGCTGTCGATCGTGGTGCGATGGCTGCCTTCATAAACCGGCTCGACCATTGGGCCACATCGGGTGCCGTTCCAGGGGGTGTGTCCTCCACGCCTTACCCTGGCCAGTTTTCTTTCCCCAATCGGCAAAACCTCGCAGGTGTGCCAACGCAGGTCAGTAGCGCTAGCTTTCTCATAACCGTTACGGATGACTCGGGAGCCAATGCGAGCAATAATATGGCATTCACGGTGGTCCCTAATAGCCTTTCTGGAGTTGTGGACGTGTCAT
>JABBNV010000145.1:933-2278 GCA_019352125.1 Acidobacteriota bacterium
GTGTCATCGATTAGCGGGGATAGTCACGCACTCACATCACACGGAACCGGCTGGGGCTGGGGCAACAACGTGGGTGACAACGGAGCCTCGAAGTACACGGATGTTCCGCTGCGGGTACCAGGCTTGTCCGGCATCAACTCTATCGCCGCAAATAACAACATGTACGGTAGCAACTCAACGGACTACGCGGTGAAAAGTGACGGAACGGTCTGAAGCTGGACCAACGGGCAACTACCAGTCCAAATAAAGGGCGTTAGCAATGTCAAATCGTTGGTAACCGGCGGTGATGCCCAGCAGATTGTATTTATAGTTCTCAATGATGGCACGGCTATGGCTTGGGGAAGCAAGGACAGTGGTCAGCTTGGAACTGACGGCACAGGCGATTCGCCTTTCCCAGTTCTTGTCCCAGCAGGAGTGAAAACAATTGTGGGCGGTGCATCAAACTCAGCAGCCATCAAGAAGCATGGGACTGTGTGGGCTTGGGGACCGAGTTACATACTCCAGAGCAACACTTCTCCACATTTTCTTGCGTGCCAATGCAATTGGCTGGCATTGCAAGCGTCAAGGACATCGCCGGAGGTTCACCAGTGATCAAAACCGATGGCTCCGGTTGGGCGCTACGGCAAAAAGCAATCCCACGGACGGTGCGCCCAAAGTCTCAACCTCGAATAGAGGCTTGAATTGTGCCTGCGATTTGCCTATCGGCATGACCCGTTGGGCGTGTTTATGTCAGGATAATCTTGCCCGTTTGCAGTCTCGTGTCTGCAGGAATATCGGGGGAAAACCCGTGGGCGTTTTGTGCGTGTCCGCGCATTGGTCAAGGTTGTGTTTCCTGTGTCTTTGACCATTGGTGCTGTGCCTGCGATTGCGCTAGGCGTGTCTCAGTAAGCGCCGCATTCGCAGGCTCCGGCCGCTGCAAAGACGGTGGTCCCTGCGATGTCGAGGACGCAGGCGGCGAGCTTATCTCAGAGATTCAGTGACGTTGCTCCCGCTAACCAGTTTTTTTACCGAGATTTCCTGGTTGGCCTCCACCGGGGTGACTAACGGCTGGGATGAGTCTGACGGGTCCAAGATTTAAGGGCCGTTGATAGCGGTCAATAGCTACGGTCACCGCGGATAGGGTGGTTACAGGCTTTCCCCCGGCTGCCGGGTTCAGCACAGCCACATTCATGATTACCGATGCTACTGTCAGCATGGCGCCGGTCACCTGGGTCTTGAACAATCCCAGGGCTCGCCCGGCGGCGCGTATCGCCAAGGCGTGTGCGGTCCTTAGCCCAACGGACTACATACACAGCGCAGGTCCCTGCGCGCGAGCGCTAACGACGCTAGGGACGCCACCGCGCCT
>JABBNV010000145.1:2288-5136 GCA_019352125.1 Acidobacteriota bacterium
TCACTCTGACGGGTCCTGCGGTTAATCGTACGGCCGTTGCGGCCGGTCAGTTTCTGGTATTGGCATCCACAGCCCTGGTCGAATCGGGTGCTATTGGGTCAGTCACCAACGTCACACCGTGTGCCGAAGGGAGTATCACTGACGCGCTGACCCCGGGTACCCCGGGATATGCTTGCAATGCTGGAGTCCTGAACAGTATTGACCCCATTGCGCTCACTGTCGCGTCACATACTGCGGGTCCCGCCGGCTACCTCCCGCAAAAGGAAACAGAGCCCAAGGGTGCGTCCAAGTCGGAAATGACGCGTGATGCCGGCATTACAGGTAGGGAAGCTAGGCTCTCAGGGACTCCTGGCCTGCCCCCGACTGGCCGGGCTGAGGTTGTTACTTTGGCAGCACAGCCCACTGTGACGCTCGAAGTTTCCGGCAAGATTGGGATTGGCACATGCATTGCTGTTTTCTGTGGGGCCGAGCAGCAGCGCAACGGCGGGAAAGAATCCCGACCTCCTTTCTGCAAATCGGCTACGAGCCACCTTCTTTCAACCTTGCCGATCTCACTTGCATCACGAGAATAGCGGCCAACCATTATCCGAGCCGATATTCTGCGTTCTACGTCCTAAAGAACGACCGCACAGTGTGGACTTGGGGTAGCTTGGTAACGGGACCAATGCTGAAACGAACGTCCCCATCCAAACCGGCGCCCGGCAGGCCTGTAGAGCTGACCACCGGTGGCTGAGCCCCTCGATACCTAGCGTCCTTCGCTCCAGTGCGTCGGGGCCCAGCGGCGCACCGAACAGCTCCGATCCGAAATCTGATGCAACCTTTAAAGGACCTTGGTCCCTCCCCTTGCCCTTCGTTCGGGAGTACCCTCTTGGGTATGCCTTGCAGAACCTCACGGGAGATGCAGGGCACAAGTATGCACGGGAAAGCTTGGACATGGTCTCAACTCATCCTGAACATTTCGGTCAGGGCCTCGCAGCCCGCCGGCCCACCGAGCTACCCCCTGCGGTAAACCGGTCGGAGGCGCTCGTTTCCCCCCTGTATTCGGCACGGAGCGCAGAGGTCCAAAAAGCTGCAGCGCAGCTGGCTGAGCCCGGAATCTTGGGAGTGGTGATTGTAGGCGATGCGGGAGTGGGCAAGTCCGCCCTTGCCAATCTGGTTGCCGGTACCTTGGCCCATGATCATCACATTGTGCGACTACGTACTTCCGTCGCGGAGGTGCCTGGATCATACGCATGTTGGAATCCGTTACTGGCCCGGTTGCCGGCACGAGTGATGGACTCGCCCACCTTGGTTGTTCACGCCTTGGCAGAACTCCTGCAACGCGATGCCAAGAACAGCCCGGTGGTTATTGTGCTGGAAAACGCCGAGATGGTCGATGAACAAAGTACGGGCGTGCTGGTGCAGTTGATCCTGATGCGTAAGGTCAAGGTCATCGCTATCTGCCGCCATGTAGGAGATCTCCCTCCTGATTTTCACTGGATGTTGGGGGACGGCCAATTTAGTGAAATTGCACTCAGCAACTACTCGCCGGAGCAATCTACAGCGACGCTGCAAGCGCTGTTGGGAGGCCAGGTGGCAGGCAGTTGCTCGGCCGTGCTGCACCAAATGAGCGCTGGCAGCGCACTGCTTCTCGAATCCTTGGTGCGGGAGCAGAAGCGCGTAGGCAACTTGCTGTTCCACGACGGTTTCTGGGTCCTCAAAGACAAAGTGTCCTACGTTTCAGGTAGCCGTTTTGAAGATCACTATAGGGCCGCGTGGGACGCTCAGGGCCCCGCAGAGCGCAGCGTGATTGAGTTATTGTCAGTGGCGCAGCGAGTACGGCTTTCGGTATTGGCAGCCCTTGCCGGCGTCGAAGCCCTGATCCATCTTGAGCGGGATGGCATCGTCATCGTGGATGCCGCGGCTCCACGCTGGGTGAAACTTCGCGAGCCGTACTTCGCGGCTGTCGTGCGGCACTCAATGACTCAGCAGCGGAGCCGCGCGCTGTACTACCAGTCGCACCAGCACATCACTGAAGAAGGTCTTGGCCCTAGGGGCGAGGATAGTGGATTGCACAATGATTCACTGTGGGCCCTTGAATGTGGCATCGAAGTTGACGCCAGATCATTGATTCAAGCTGGGTGGGCAGCCCTTGGACAGTCTGAGAATGGAGCCGCCGATCGACTTGCCAGCGGCGTCGCGCCCACGGACGGAATGTGGAAATCCGCCCAGTTAATACGCGCCATGGTCAAGCTGCAAGACTTTGCGCCACAAGAAGCCTTGGACGTTCTGCGCCGAGCTGGTGGTATTAACGCTTTTTCAGACCCGACGGAAGTAGCCCTCTTTATTACCATTCAAGCTCGTTCATCGCAGCTTATTCGCGCCGATGCCGCAGTCATCGAACAACTGCGTCAGGGTAGCGCCATGCTGGCCACCCTTCCCAATCCGTCAGCCGAATCGATGGGCAGAGCGCGCGAAATCCTTGCGTCAGTTGAGCTCGATTGTGCTATTTTCCAGGGTGCCTTTGCGGAGGTCCTCCCGCTGGCGCAGGCCGGATATGAGGATGTCCAGGCGAGCCGTGACTTCCGGATTGCCTGTGGGGCGCGGCTCATGGAGGCCTACGCAGTGACAGGGCGCGAAGTTGATGCATGTCAGCTCGGCGAATCCCTGTGGCAGGTTTTGTCCGAGGACTCTTCGCTCGCCGTTACGGAAGCTGTAACGGATAGCCTCTATCGAGTGTTCCTCCTCTCGGGGAGGTGGGCCGACGCAATTTCAGTGATGCACCAAGTGCAGAATCGATCTGCCACCTACGCCAATGTTCGCGGGCCGGTTGGCGAGCTGGCCATTGGTGTTGCCTATGTGTATGCGG
>JABBNV010000145.1:5146-6738 GCA_019352125.1 Acidobacteriota bacterium
GCCGCGGCAGTATGGCCATTGAACCGTTGAGATCGGCCCTAGCTCAGATGGCGGTGCGGGCTTCGAAGGGGTCCGTCGAAGTTGCGAACGCGGCGTTGGCCTTTGCCTATGTACAGGCCTCGGAAACCGCCATGGCTCGAGAGCAACTTGCCAAGACCAAACTGGAATCTGGGGAGGTGCTGGCCTGGTCCGAAAAGTGGGTGGTTGAATTCTGTACGTCCATGGCCAGGCGGTGGCTTGGGGATCCCAGGGGTAAGGAGCAGCTGATCTCAGCTGCTGCTCGCGAGGCCCAGCACGGGCGCTTCACCACGGCAGGCATCAGCTTGTATGGGGCCACTATCCCTGGCACGAACGACGAATTTGCTCTGCTGGAGACCATCTCACAGAAGAGGCAGGGAAATCTTGCTCAGATCGCGGAGCTGACCGGGCGGGGTTGCCGCACGCGTTCAGCTCAGTTGCTGATGCAGGCAGCTGATGTGGCTGCTCAGCTGAACCTCGACGCAGTGGAAAGCCGGTGCGTCAGATTCGCCCTTGAGTTTGCCGAACGAGATGGAGACAGCAACATGCTCGCCACCTTGCGGGCAAGAGCGAATCATCTCGAAGCTGATGTTCCGGGCTTGCCTGTCCCGAGCACTTTGGCCACGAAGATACTCACTTCTAGAGAACGAGAAGTTGTTCGCTTGGCAGCGAATGGTCTTGCCAATCGAGAGATCGCCACGGAACTCGGTGTGACGATCCGTACGGTGGAGGGCCACCTGTACCAGGCGTTCGCAAAACTCCATGTCACCACCAGGGGGGAACTCAATCGACTCCTTTAATGAGTAGCAGAAGGCTTGTCATGGTATAGCTACAAGGAGCAGGAATCGAGAATCAATGAGTAGCAGACATATCCAGCTAGTAGGTCGCTCGGAGCAATTGGCAATGGCTTCGGCGGCGCTGAATACGGGAACCCAAGCTGCAGTATTCGTTGTGGGCGACCCAGGGCAAGGAAAAACTACCCTGGTAGACGGGTTGGCGCGGTTGCATGCAACCACCATGCTTCCGATTCCCATCCACGGCAGCAGCTCGCTGCGCAAGCTCCCTTATGGAGTTCTTGCCCCCTACCTGGTGAATTTACCCCCGGAAGACACTACAGGTCCGGTCACCGTGCTTAGGTCCATCTGGCAAAGTTTCAATGCGCTGAATACGAAGCCAGAGAGAGAACTGCTGCTTGTCGTGGACAACGCCCATGATCTGGATGATCCAAGTGCCCAGATCATTCTTGAGCTAGTGACTGCTGGGTGGGCCAAGCTGGTGGTTGGGGCCCGCACGCATCCGGGCCTCCCAAGACCGCTACTGCAACTTTGGTACGAGGGCCTGGCCGTGAGAATAGATTTGCCACCTCTGACGTTGGTTGAGGGCCTTGAGCTGATAGAACGGGTTCTTGGCGGTGACATACACTTCGATTCCGGCAGAGTCATGTGGGCGGAGTCTGAAGGAAACCCCCTACAGCTGCGTTGTCTGGTGGATGTTGCACGTGGCGAACGGACCCTGGTTCAGACTTCCACGGGTACGTGGGTGTTGGTGGGGCCGGTGAACAATCCGGGAGATCA
>JABBNV010000145.1:6748-6970 GCA_019352125.1 Acidobacteriota bacterium
CACTTGATGGATGTGGTGCGCAACGTGCTGCAGCGCCGCAGTGAGGCCGAACGTGACGCGCTCAATCTCATCGCGTTGGCTGAGCCAGCTCCCAGAACCATGATCGAAGCGGTGGTGGGGGCCGATGTGGTCCAGTCGCTGCTCAATAGTGACCTCATTGTGGCCGATGACGGGCCGCCCACGGAGCTGCGGCCGCGCCACCCGGTCTATGGCGAGGCATTG
>JABBNV010000146.1:0-6016 GCA_019352125.1 Acidobacteriota bacterium
GTCCCCACGAGTGCGGATTTCCTTCAGCACCTTCTTGAGGCGTTCCTCGAAATCACCGCGGTAGCGAGAACCGGCCACCAGTGAGCCAAGATCCAGCGTGTACAGCTGCTTGTCCTTAATGGTCTCGGGGACATCGCCGCGCACAATAGCCTGGGCCAGACCTTCGACGACGGCAGTCTTACCAACGCCGGGCTCGCCAATCAGGACGGGGTTGTTCTTGGTGCGTCGCGAGAGCACCTGCATGACGCGTTCCATCTCATGCTCGCGCCCAATAACAGGATCCAGCTTGTTCTCACGAGCTGCCTGTGTCAGGTTGCGGCCAAACTGATCCAGAACAACGGATCCAGCCGGGTTACCCTCGGCAGGGCCAGTGCCGGAAGCGACAGGCTCTTTGCCCTGGTAACCGGACAGCAGCTGAATGACCTGCTGCCGAACGCGGTTCAGATCCGCGCCCAACTTCACCAGTACCTGGGCAGCAACGCCTTCACCCTCGCGAATCAGGCCAAGGAGAATGTGCTCGGTGCCAATGTAGTTGTGCCCCAGCTGGAGAGCCTCGCGCAACGAAAGTTCAAGCACCTTCTTGGCGCGCGGGGTAAAGGGGATGTGACCAGCGGGAGCTTGCTGGCCCTGGCCAATAATCTCCTGCACCTGCTCGCGCACACCATCGAGAGAGATGTTCAGCGACTCAAGTGCCTTGGCCGCTACGCCTTCTCCCTCATGGATGAGGCCGAGCAGGATGTGCTCTGTCCCAATGTAGTTATGGTTGAGCATGCGGGCCTCTTCTTGGGCCAGCACCACAACACGACGGGCTCGATCAGTAAATCGCTCAAACATTTCGCCACACTCCTAGCTACTGCGTACTTTGATGCTACGCACCTGTAGCGGAGTCTGGGGGCTTGTTCGCCACAGGGGAAATACCTATGCCAGCGGCGAACACCATAGGTAGGAGCGAGCTAGGCGTGACTTACGCGCCTTTAGCTTCATAAAAGGCATCCACAACATCCGCGTGAATACGACCGCGGTTGCCCACGTTGTAACCATTCTCCTGTGCCCAGGACCGAATTAATGACGCATCGTGGTTCTTGACGGCAGCGCTCTTGTTGCCCGCACTGCGGCGAGTGCTGCGACGACCAGCCTCCACATAAGGGGATAAAACGTCCCGCAACTCTGCGGCGTGTTCCGTGGACAGATCAATCTCATAGTTGATCCCGTCGAGTCCAAACCGGACGGTCTCTTCGGCAGCGCCACCATCAACATCATCAACCAGAATGATTTTTACTTTTTGTGCCATGAGAACCCACGTTCGTTTCTTCGCAAGGACTTAAACCCACAATGAAATTGCAATCAAATTGCTAACCAACAATTGATAGGCAAATTACTTACGACAATTATCGCCAAAAATGGTCGGAAGAGTCAATAAAACCTGTGGGTAGGAGAATGATTTAATCTACTGCCCGAAGTTGTCTCCGGTCTTCTTCCGCTTCAGCTTTTGCCAGCGCTTCACGTTCGTGGCGGTCGGCATTGAAAATTGCCTTCATTGCAAAGTAAAAAACCAACCCTACCGCCAGAGACGGCACTATTACTGCTAAGTAGTCCATTTTCTGTTCTTACTCCGGTTTCATTAGCGGGAACAAAATTGCCTCCCGAATACCCACGCCCGTAAAAAGCATAACCAAGCGATCAATTCCCAATCCCAGGCCACCCATGGGCGGTGCACCATATTCAAGTGCACGCAGGAAGTCCTCATCCAAGGCCATGGCCTCCGGGTCCCCAGCCGCGGCTGCCAGAGACTGCGCTGTTAAGCGTTCACGTTGAATAACAGGATCAACCAATTCAGAAAAGGCTGTGCCGGTTTCCTTCCCGTCAATAATCAGGTCCCAAGCTTCAATCAGCTTGTCCTTATCCCTGTGCGGGCGGGCCAGCGGCTGAGCCGACGGTGGGTAATCACAAACAAAAGTGGGTTGAATTAACGTGGGCTCAACAATTTCCCCAAATAGTTCCACCACCAATTTCTCGGCATCCCAGGCGGCATCCACCTTAATCTGCTTCTCCGCAGCAATAGCGCGTAAAGCATCTGCACTGGTATCCGGAGTAATTTCCTGACCGACGGCTTCGGAAAGGCCCTGATAAACGGGAAGCCAAGGCCATTCGCCGTCGAGGTTAATTGTTCCCCGTGGCGATTCAATGGTCCGCGAACCCGTAGCATCTGCCGCGGCAAGAATAATCTTCTGCATGATCATGGCCATGCTGAACTGGTCACCATAGGCCTGATAAGCCTCCAGCATGGTGAATTCCGGGCTGTGCGTGGAGTCAACGCCTTCGTTGCGGAAGATGCGCCCCAGCTCGAAGACCTTGTCTATGCCGCCCACCACGGCGCGCTTGAGGTAGAGCTCAATGGCAATGCGCAGCGTCATGGGCTGGTCAAAAGCGTTCAGGTGGGTGCGGAAGGGGCGTGCCGCAGCGCCGCCGTGCACCAACTGGAGAATCGGAGTTTCCAGCTCAATGTAGTCATCCTGGTGCAGCGTGTCCCTGATGGCGCGCACGATGGCGGACCTGGTGCGGACCTGCTGGCGGGCCTCATCACGCACAATCAGGTCAACGTAACGCTGGCGAACCCGCATCTCTTCGCTGAGGTCCGCGTGCAGCACCGGCAGCGGCCGCAGCGCCTTCGAGGCCATGGCCCAACTATCCGCCATCACTGATAATTCCCCACGGCGGGAGCTGATCACCTCACCATGAATCAGCACGTGGTCGCCCAAGTCCACCAGGGCTTTCCAATCAGCCAGGGATTCTTCACCGACGTTGGCCAGAGACAGCATGGCCTGCAGACGGGTACCGTCCCCTTCCTGCAGGGTGGCGAAGCAGAGCTTTCCGGTGTTGCGGACAAAGACCACACGTCCAGTAACGCCAACAACTTGGCCCGTGGTGTCATCAGCTTCGAGGTGAGCAAACTTTTCGCGAATCTCAGCCAGCGTGTGCGTACGCTCCACACCCACGGGGTATGCCTGAACGCCGCGCTCCATCAACTTGGCACGCTTGGCCGCACGAATCTGCATCTGCTCGGACATGTCGGGGGTTGATTCTTCACTCACCCGGTCCAGTTTAGTGCCAGAAGCTGAAAGTCACCTCCACGGTGTGCCCACCGGGGTAAGTAGAATTCTTCTAATGGAGCAGCGCAGAATTTCCACGGACGACGGCGGTCACTTGGCGTTGTACTCATACGGCAACAATCAGGCGTCAGGGGAGCATCGAATTCTAGTGATTGGCGGGGCATTTCTGACGGCGCTGATCTACCGGCCGTTCTCCATAGCGTTGGCCAAGAAACTGGGCGATGGCTGGGCTGTCGACGTCTATGACCGACGCGGCCGAGGTGGGTCCAGCGATCAGCCAGCGGACTATTCCATGAACACAGAGATCCAGGACGTCAAGACTCTGTTGGACCACACCGGGGCGCGCAACATCTTTGGGCACTCGCTGGGCGGTTCCGTTGCCTTGCATGCGGTACAGAGTTTTGCTGGCGGGCCCTACGCGCCGGGCAAACTGGCAGTTTATGACCCTGCGATCAACCTCGATGCCACCATTGATATGGCGTGGTTGCCGCACTTTGAGGCCAGCGTCAACCAGGGGAATCTTCCCAAGGCTCTGGCCATAGTAAGGCGCGGAATGCAGCCTGGCTCGCCGCTGGGCAAGGTTCCAGAACCGATCCTGATCGGCTTGATGGCCATGGTCTCACGCACCAAGGTGAACAAGATGTTCAAGGAGTTGATGCCCAGTGGCGTGGGCGAGCTCAAGGCAGCCATGGGCGAATCCGCAACAGTGGAGGACTTTGCCCAGTTACCGGCCTCCACAGCGTTCATTGTGGGCGCCAAGAGCCCCAAGTACTATCGCTCAACCGCGCAACAGCTGCATGCCGGGGTGCAGGGCAGCACGCTAAAAATCTCGCCCAAGATGGTGCATGGTTCCATCCCGGCAGCGGTCAATGAACTGGTCACCGATGTAGCTGATTACTTCACGGGAACAGCCTCGGCCTGAGCAATTGCTCGGTCCTTGCTCATAAACGCGGAAACCAACACGGCGGCTACGGCAATGCCTGCGGCGGTGGCAAAGGCGGTTCGGATTCCAGCTTCCTCCCCGGATGCCGCAGTGGCCAGTGAGAAAATCGATACCAGCAAAGCCGTTCCGGCGGCGCCCGCTACCTGCTGAACCGTGCTCATGATGGCCGAGCCATGCGAATACAAGTGTGCTGGCAAGGGGTTGAGTCCTGCCGTGAATGCTGGGGTAAACAGAAATGCCAACGCCACGCTGAGCAACACATAGAGCACCACGATCCACCAGACACCCGTGTCATGACCAAGCAGCGAAAATTGCCAAAGACACAGGACCATCAGCACTGAACCACCCAAGGTCAACGGCCGCGGCCCCACCTTGTCATAGAGCCGCCCCACTACAGGACCCAACAAACCCATGGCCAGGCCCCCCGGCAGCAAAATCAAACCGGTGGTCACGCTGGCCAGTCCGTGGACCTGCTGCAAGTAGATGGGAAGCAGAATGACCACCCCAAAAAGTGCCATCATAGCCACCACCATCAACACAATGGAGAGCGTAAACATGCGGAGTTTAAAGGCCGCCAGATCCAGCAGAGGGCCCCCGGTACGTTGCAACTTCAGCTGGCGGAGAACGAACAATGTCAGGCACACCAGCCCCACGGCCAACGCGACAAACGCCGTGACTGGTGCACCGCCGTCGCCCGTGGCACCCACGCCGCTGAGCCCATACACCAAGCCACCAAACGCCGGCACGGTGAGCACCACCGAGAGAACATCCAATGACTGGCTCTGGCGCTCTCCCACGTTTTTGAGATACTTGGCGCCAATGATCAGAGCCAGCAAAGCCACCGGAAGCACAAAGATAAACATAAACCGCCACGTGAATACCTGCAGGATCAGGCCTGAAACGGTGGGGCCCAGGGCCGGTGCCACGGAGATCGCGATGGAGACGTTGCCCATTACCGCCCCGCGTCTGGCTGTCGGTACCAGCGTCAAGATGGTGGTCATCAATAGCGGCAGCATGGTGGCGGTGCCCACAGCCTGAATGATGCGGGCCAGCAATAGCACCTCGAATCCGGGGGCTAGGGCTGCCAGTAGTGTGCCGGTGGAGAACGCGCCCATGGCCAGCAAGAACACGGTTCTGGTGCTCAGCCGCTGCAGCACAAACCCGGTGGTGGGAATGACGACGGCCATAGTGAGCATGAATCCGGTGGACAGCCACTGAGCGGTGGCGGCCTGAACATCCAGATCCTTCATCAAACGCGGCAGTGCCACATTCATGATGGTCTCGTTGAGAATAACGACGAAGGTGGCTACCAGCAAGGTAGCGATGACGGCGACGGACTCACGGGAGAGTTTGGCCTCATCGGGGTTGGTCATGCTGCTAATTTTACGCCTCCGCGCTAGTATCCCAGCGGCTGGTTGTCGATCAAGCGGACCTGCCCGACCTGAGCCGCAATCAGCGCCAAAGCCTGCCCCGTAAAGGGCGTGTCCTGGCAATTGGAACCGGTGATGGCCAACGTTTCCGGGTCCACCACCTCGAAGTAATCTAGCTTTACCCCTGGCGCGCTTTCCACCAGGGCTATCGCCGAATCAAGGTCCAGGGGCTCACGAGCATCCGCCCGTTCCTTGAGCAAGCGCAAGGAACGGAAGAGCACCAATGCTGCCTCTCGCTGATCCGGGGCGAGAAATCGGTTCCGGCTGGAGAGCGCCAAACCATCTGTGTCTCGCACAGTGGGCACGCCCACAATTTCCACCGGAAAATTCAGATCCGCCACCATCCGCCGCACCAGCGTCAATTGTTGGGCATCCTTCTGGCCAAAATATGCGCGGTAGGTCCCTGCTGGCGAGAGTCCCGCGTGCAGGAGCTTGGCTACCACCGTCAGAGCGCCGTCAAAGTGGCCAGGCCGGGAGGCTCCTTCAAACACCGTACCCAGTGCGCCGGAGGAAATACGCACCATGGGATCTCC
>JABBNV010000146.1:6026-6941 GCA_019352125.1 Acidobacteriota bacterium
GGGTACATTTGTTCCGCGTCCGGGGCAAAGACCAGATCCACCCCCACGCTTTGGAGCAACTCTGCGTCCGCGTCAAGTGTGCGGGGGTAGCGCTCAAGGTCCACAGCATCGCCAAATTGCAGTGGATTCACAAAAATCGAAGTCACGACGACGGCGTTCGCGGCCACGGCTGTTTCAGCCAGTCTCGCGTGGCCAGCGTGCAAGGCGCCCATGGTGGGGACAAGGCCAACACTGCTGCCTCCGCGCTGGGCCAGCAGGCCGGCAATGCTTTCACGCAATTCGGCAATGGTGTGCACAATGCGAAGGGGGTTCTTGTTTTTCACGCTCTAATTCTCCCCTTCCTTGGCGTCCAGCGCGGCCAATATGTCCCCATAGGCGGATTCGGTGAGGACGCCACGCCGCAGTGCACGTGCCGCGGTGGCCCGGGCTAGAGACGAATATGCGAGCTCAATGTCTGAGCCCTCGCTGGCTGCCTGGGCGTTTCCAGCCGTATGGTTTTCACCGGATGCATAATCATGCAGTGCCGCGACATGAGCGGACACGGTACCGGCGTCCCCGCGAGCCACCGGCCCGGTCAGTGCGGACTCGCCGGATGCCAGCGCATTGTCCAGCGCTGCGCGCAGTAACGGGCCCAACAGGCGGGAGGGATCATCCACGCCGATCTTGGCGAGCAATTCTGCAGATTGGGCCGTGAGCGTCACCATATGGTTCGCTGTATGGGCCAATGCCGCGTGGTACAGCTCCCTGTCCCCCTCCGCAATCACCACGGGTTCCGCCCCCATCTCCACTACCAGCGCCTGTGCAATGGGCAGCATTGCCGGGTCTGCACTGACACCAAAGGTGGAGTCACTCAAGCGTGTGAGGTCAAGGCTCATACCGGTAAAGGTCATGGCCGGGTGCAGCGCCAGCGCAATG
>JABBNV010000147.1 GCA_019352125.1 Acidobacteriota bacterium
CTACTACATCCGCCTAGAGCGCGGAAACCTCTCCAGTGCCTCGGACAGCGTGCTGGAATCCCTAGGCCGTGCGCTGAAGTTGGACGACGCCGAAATCGCTCACCTTTTTGACCTTGCTCGCGCGGCCTCGGCTTCCCCGCGGGTTCGACGCAAACGCAGCCCGCAGACCGTACGGCCCGGTGTGCAGCGCGTCCTGGATGCCATCACTGGGGCACCGGCGTGGGTCCGCAATGATCGTGGGGATGTTCTTGGCTCCAATGAGCTGGGGCGTGCCCTGTACCTGGAGATGATGACCGAGGATCACTTGCCACCGAACAGTGCCCGCTTCACGTTCTTGAATCCCAAGGCGAAGGCATTCTTTACGGAATGGGAACGCGCGGCGGACGATATTGTGGCCGTTCTACGCTCCACGGCAGGTAAGAACCCGTACGATAAGGACCTCACTGACCTGGTGGGCGAGCTCTCAACCCGCAGCGAAGAGTTCCGTACCCGCTGGGCCCGGCATGATGTGAAGTACCACCGCAGTGGCCGGAAAAAGATCCACCACTCAATCGTGGGGGATCTGGACTTGACCTTTGAGGCGCTGGAACTCGCGGCGGACCCGGGATTGCGCATCAACGTCTATACGGCGGAGCCTGGGTCACCCTCGGAGGACGCGCTAAAGGTCCTGGCCAGTTGGGCGGCCACGCCACAGGTCGCTACCGGCTCTGCCGCCGGAGCCGTGGATTGAGCTAGTCGAAATTGGGTTCGGCCGCCGGGACTACGCCTGCGGAAGGGTAATGGCGGCAACTGTACCTACGCCAGGGGTGCTGGAAACCGTCAGAGTGCCGCCATGCGCGTCAATGATGGCTTTGGCGATGCTCAGCCCTAAACCAAATCCCGTCACGGTGCTGGCGAGCGCCGCCGGGGAGCGGTAGTACTGGGCAAAGACACGCTCAAGATCGTCTAGTTCAATGCCCGGCCCGTGATCCTCGATTTCAATCCGAACACTCGCCCCGCCGTCGTCCGCCATGCTGCGAATCTGCACTTCGCCCTGGCCCCCGTACTTGATGGCGTTGGCCAGCACAGCATCCAGCGCGGTGCTGAAGCGGGCTGGATCCACATGCACCTCCAGTTGCTGGGAGGCCACGTTGTTCAGCGTGACGTGGCGAGTCACAGCCAAATGTTGAGCGCCGGCGACCACGGACTCGATCAGGGTGGCCAGATCAGTTTGCAGGGGAGCCAGATTTATGGAGGCTTGCGCAGTGCCGATCAGTGTTTCCACCTGCTGCTGGAGGCGCTGCGCGTTCCGCTCGATCACGCCTAATTCTTCGATGTCCCCTAGCCCTGCTTCGGTCAACCTGTCACGCAGCAAGTCCGTATAGCCCAAAATGGAGGTCAGGGGCGTGCGTAACTCATGGCTAATGGCAGCGGCAAAACTCGCTTGGGCGGCAGCGGCCTCGAGCAATTGCGTGACTTCGGAAAAAGCTACAACATAGCCGGACGATGGCGAGGCGATAGGCCGTGATGTGGCGTGGAAAGCCAGCTGACGGCCGTTGCTATTGACCCAAAACAACAACTTGCTGTAGCTCTCACCGCGGATGGCTCGGGCTAAGGGGCGGTTTTCCTTGGGGGTAGGCGTTATCTGGTCTGCCTCAAATATTTCCTTGCGCGCTTCACCCATGGCGTACCAATTTTCAATCGGCTCACCGTTGTTCTTTGCCGCCGCCGCCGCATCAAATTCAGTTTGCAGCCCGGGCTTGTTGGCCAAAATGGGGGTTCCGTCCTGGGCAATGGCAACCACCCCAACGTCCACGGCACCCAGCACCGAGCGCAAAAGGGCGCTCTGCTCTTCACTGTCCCGCACGGCAGCTTCAAGATCCCGGGAGGTGTTGACAATGGACGTTGCCTGGGCGTTAATGTGCCGCACGGCCAGCGCTACGGCCAGGCCGATAGCCAACGCCACAAGGGGAATGATCAGCAGTGTGGAGAGTTGTAAAGCCGTCAGCGGAATCGCACCGCTCAGGATGGGTACACCCACCACCAGCAGGGTGCACACTAGGCCCAGTGCCACCCCGCGGTACTGGTGGGAGACAGCCATCGTGGCCATCGGAAAAATACACAGCACCCCCAAGGCATCCAAGTAGCCCAATGACCCCGTGCCCACCATGCCGATGGCCAGGAATCCCAGCAACGGCGTGATGAGCGAAAGCCACGGCGGCAGCGTTTCCCACGGCACGGCCATTGCCGCAATCAGCGAAACAAGGAGCACCACGAAACCGCCAACAAAAAGCCCATCCGCCAGCAGGTTCGGGTGAACCGGGCTAAAGAGCAGGCCGATGACGAGCATGGTCAACACCAGGGGAAGCTGGCGCGCAAACGTTGACGTGCGTCCCTCAGCGCCCAAGAACAACAGGCGCAGCGGGTCTGCTTCGTTGTGTGCCGACCGGGGCGTTGGCATCAAAACACCCTTCAACTACGGTGCGCTTGGAAGAGGACTTCCGTGTGCGTCAAGCGCACCTAGACGGGAAATATAGGTAGCTCCTACAGTAGGCGCCGCACTGGGATCCGTCATCCCTTGGCTGGATTCGAGCGAGTCGCCATTCCGTCCGTGCCACCCATGGATTGCGCGCCTACGCGGGGTAGTTCCCGGCCTTCAGGTCCTCGATCAGGGTGGGATGAGTGGGCTCCCATCCGTAGGTATCCCGGGTCCAACTGCTGGTGGCAGGCTGATCGATGCTAAAAATCATGCCCAGTGGCCCGAAGACTTCGGCAGGGACCTGCTGCACGGGCACGCCGAGTTGTTCGCCGATAATGGTGGCGAGCTCCAACATCGCGTCCCCCTCGCTGCTCACGGCGTTGACGGCTGTGCCGGGCTGGCCCTGCTCGATCATGATCCGGAAGAGCTTGGCGGCATCACGGCGGTGCACGGCGGGCCAGCGCTGGGTGCCGTCCCCAACGTATGCCGAGACTCCGGACTGGCGAGCGGCATTGATCAGCATGCCCGCAAACCCGTAGGCGATGTAGCGCTCGTGGACGGAGCGGGGCATCCGCACGGCAGACGTTCGCACGCCCTGTGAGGAAAGGTCAAGGATGCGCTGGGCATTGATGCCGCGGCCGCCAACTGGCCCGGTGGTACCAATGGGATCCTGTTCTGTTGCAGGCCTGCCTTGGGCAAAAGTGGTGCCCGAGACAATGGAGAAGGGCTTGTCTGTTCCGATGAGTGCTGCGCCGATGGTGTCCATCGCTAGCCCTTCCTCGGCTATGCTGCGCGGAAGATCAGTGAAGTCATTACTGAACGCCAAGTGGATGGTGCCGTCCGTCTCTTGTGCAGCCTTTGTGAGGATCTCCAGATCTCCGAGCCCACCGCGGATGGCCGTGCCGCCGGCGGCCTCTACCTTTGCGGCGGATTCAGCGGAGCGTACAAGGCCCAGTGCCTCGTGTCCGTGGGCAACCAGCTCTTCAACAACTGCGGATCCGATTCCGCCGGAGGCGCCGGTGACAAATATACGCATGAGAAACTCCTTAGTGATGCGACCAATGTCTCATCAGATTAGCACAGTGATGGGACTTGTGTCGCGTCATAGCTGTTGGAAGCGGTGTCCCTCGGTAGAATGGGAATATGGCTAGATGGGAACCGGGTGCACGCGAACGCTTTGTTGCTGCTGCCCTGGAGCTTTTTACGGATCAGGGCTACGACGACACCACCGTGGCCCAAATTGCCGAGCGGGCCAACCTCACCAAGAGCACGTTCTTCCGGCATTTCAGTGACAAACGCGAAGTGCTGGCGGCCGGGCAGGAGACGCTCTCGCGGCTTTTTGTGGAGGGGATTGCCGGCGCACCCGCTGAGGCGAGTCCGCTCCAGGCCGTTGCCGCAGGGTTGGATAACGCAGCGTCAGCCATGACGCCGTTCAATCGCCAGCTGGGTCCACGCCTGCACGCCGTCATCGCCACCAGTAGCGAATTGCAAGAGCGGGCCGTGCTCAAACAGGTAGGCATGGCGCGTGCCATGGCGGATGCCCTTCGCGAACGCGGCATCCCGGATCAGGTTGCCACCACGGCGGCAGAGCTGGGCGTACTGGCGTTCAAGGAGGCCTTCGCCGAATGGATTGCCGACGGCGCAGACGACGACGCCAACTTGGCTGCGCTGTTGCGTGAAGCTCTGGACCGGTTGCGGTCCGCCGTCGCTCAGTTGGGCTGAGGGGATAGGGTTCTGCGGCGGAGTCTGCCCTCTTGCTGATGGCCGGAACTTAGGTGTCCAACCTATGCGCCGAACTGCCCGGTAAGGCGGCTGTGGAACCCGATGCTGCGTTCATCCAGGCCGTGAATGGTCACCGTGGCGCCGTGGCTGCGGTATTTCGTTTCGATCGAGTCCAGGGCGGCCACGGTGGAGGCGTCCCAGATCTGAGCGCGGCTGAGGTCGATGGTCACGGATGCAGGGTCCTCCGCGTAGCAGAAGTGCTCCACCAGGTCATTGCTGCTCCCAAAGAAAAGCGGCCCCACCACCGCATAGTGCACGCTCCCGCCGTCGTCGGCCAGCGTGCGCTCCGTATTAATCACGTGCGCAACCCGGCGGGCGAAGAGCACCATCGCCAGGATGACGCCTACCAGGACGCCGTAGGCCAGGTTGCTGGTCATGACGACGACGGCGACAGTAACTGCCATGACGATGGTCTCCGGGAGGGGCATCCGCTTCAACGTGGACGGTTTCACGCTGTGCCAGTCCACAGTGGTGATGGCGACTACCATCATCACTGCGGCCAGGGCGACCATGGGAATCTGGCCCATGACCGAGCTGAATTCGGTGACCAGCGCCAGCAGAAACACCCCGGCCATAATCGTTGAAATGCGGGTGCGGGCACCGCCGGTTTTGACGTTGAGGACTGTCTGGCCAATCATGGCGCAGCCGGCAATGCCGCCGTAGAACCCGGCGGCGATGTTGGATACACCCAAAGCCCAGGACTCGCGGCTTTTGTGCGAGGGGGTATCCGTGAGTTCATCCACGAGCTTTGCGGTGAGGAGGGTTTCCATGAGGCCAACGAAGGCCACGCTCACCGCGGTGGGCAGAATGAGCTGCAGCGTGGGCAGGTTTAGAGGGACCAGGAACGGTGTGATTCCGGGCAACTTGCCGGTCAGTGGCCCCTCGCCCGCCACGTTGGGAACTACGAGGTTGGCGATGATGACAACGGCGGTGACGACGACGATGGCCACCAGTGGTGACGGTACGGCCTTGGTGAAGCGGGGAAGGATGAAAATAATGGCCAACGTGACGGCGAATAGCACATAGGCGAGCCACGGGACGTTCAGTAGGTGGGGCACCTGGGCGGTGAAGATCAGCACACCCAGTGCGTTGACGAACCCGATCATGACGGACCTGGGAATGAACCGCATCAGACGGGCAAGGCCTGTGAGGCCGAAAACTATCTGGATAACGCCGGCCAGAATCACGGTGGGAAGCACGTACCGGACGCCATGCCCGTGCACCAGCGGCGCGACGACGAGCGCCACAGATCCGGCGGCAGCGGTGATCACACCTGGACGTCCACCCAAGATGGACATGGCCAGGGCCAGCACAATTGAGGCCACCAAACTGACCATCGGGTCCACTCCGGCCACAATCGAAAAGGAAATGACCTCCGGGACCAGGGCCAAAGTGGTCACCATGCCGGCCGTGACTTCACGGGTAAGCTGCCGCGGGGATCGCAGGGCGCTCAGCACCGTGATGGGACTCCGGCTGAGACGTGACGTGCTGGCGGTGGCCAAGGAGCTGCTCCAGGTGCTTGGCTCTCGGGGGAGAGCGGGTGAGTAGATCTTCACCGCGCCACGGTGCGCGTCAGGGCTGTCCCGCTAGGGAAACAGCCATGGGAGGAAGAAAGCGGGCCAGTAACTTTCAGCCGCGAAACCAACGCTACCCTAACGCGCTCGCCCAGGCAGAACGCGCAGCGCTCAGCTCTATTTGTAGGGGACTATCGGGGGATGCGCGTTTGTGCAGTCTTTGTGGCCGGTGGCGCGCTACTGCCCGGTGTACACGTCCGGGATGCCATCGCCGTCGGCGTCTAGTTGCTCTTCCTCCTCGATGCGGCGGTAATGCCGGTTCCGAATACGCAGCACCACCGTGGCCAGCAGAGCGGATATCAGCGAGCCAGCAAGAATGCCAGCTTTGGCGTGATCATTGTGCGCGGAACCGTCCCCGAAGGCCAGTTCGCTGATCAACAAGGAAACGGTAAATCCGACACCGGCCAGCAGCGCCAGTCCAGCCACATCGATCCACGCCAGGCCGTCGTCCAACGTTGCCTTGGTTGTCTTGGTAACCAGCAGCGTGGCACCAAAAACGCCCACGGCCTTGCCCAGCACCAGAGCGACGACGATGCCCACGGCTACGGGATCCGTCACGGCAGCGCCAATCCCGGCAGCCCCACCTAGTGCAACGCCCGCGGAAAAGAAGGCAAAAACGGGCACGGCAAAACCTGCGGATACCGGCCGGATCAGGTGCTCAAAATGTTCGGCCAACCCGGGGCCGGCATCCGGGCCGCCGTTCTTGGCGCTCCGCAGCACCGGTACGGCGAAGCCCAGCAACACTCCGGCCACCGTTGCGTGGATTCCGGAGGCGTGAACCAGCGCCCAAGTGGCTACGGCCAGCGGTAGCAAAAAGTACCATGCGCGGATGCGTTTCTGAACCAGGATGGTGAATCCGGCCAACGGGATAATGGCCAGGGCAAGGAGCTCAGGGTGCATAGTGCCGGGGTAGAACACCGCGATAATGGCGATCGCCAGCAGATCATCCACTACCGCAAGTGTCAGCAGGAACGTGCGGAGCGCGGAAGGCAAATGGGTGCTGATGACGGCCAGTACGGCTAGGGCAAAGGCGATGTCCGTTGCCGTAGGGATGGCCCAGCCGCGCAAGGTCTCTCCGGATGCGCCCCCTATAGCCAGGTT
>JABBNV010000148.1:0-5155 GCA_019352125.1 Acidobacteriota bacterium
GGCGCCCGGCCCTCTTGATAGCCGAATCTGACCTCAATGACGCGGCTATGGTGTACCCGCGCAGCGCGGGTGGCCGTGGCATGAGCGGGCAGTGGAGTGATGATTTTCACCACGCGCTGCACTCCAACCTCACGGGGGAAATTGGCGGTTATTACGCGGATTTTGAGTCACTCGATTCCTTGGCGAAGGTACTCAAGGCAGGCTTTTTTCACGACGGCGGATACTCCAGTTTTCGCGAACGCAATCACGGCGTGCCCATCAAGGCAGGGACGCCAGCCGCAGCGCTGGTGGTGTGCGCGCAGGACCACGACCAGATTGGGAACCGCGCCCGGGGGGACCGGATCACCGAAGGGCTTAGCCCAGCTCAGCTTCGCCTGGGTGCCGCCGTCTTACTGCTGAGCCCCTTCACTCCCATGCTTTTTATGGGGGAGGAATTCGCCGCCACTACGCCGTGGCAATTCTTCACCTCACACCCCGAACCCGAGCTGGGAGACGCGACGGCGGATGGCCGGCTGGCGGAGTTTGAGCAGCTGGGGTGGGACGAAAGCGAAGTGCCGGACCCACAAGATCCCCGGACGTTCCTCGATTCCAAACTGGACTGGACACAGGTCAGCACGGAGTGTGGCGCCAGTATCCTGGCCCTGTACCGAGACCTGATAGCCTTCCGCAGGGCACATCCAGACCTATGGAGCGGTGCTGTGGGCGACGTTGCTGTGACGCACCAGCGTGAGGTTTTGACCTGGGATGTTGGCCCGTTGCGCGTGGTTGCCAACTTTGCTGGGTCACCCCGAGACATTGTTGCCACGCAGCAGGATGGCGTCATGCCCAAGGTGCTCCTGACCACGGAGCCAGAGGATCAGCTGCGTCGGATAGGTGCAGGGTTGACCATTCCTGCGTATCCCGTGGTGGTGTTGGAGCTTGCCGCTGACAGCACTGGCTGCTAGCCACAGCCCAGGACGGCATAGAATCGATCCATGACTTCTGCGCCGCGCCTGGACCTTGCGGCACTGCGTCGATTTCCCGATGTTGAGGCAGCTAATCTCTTTGCCAGTGACTCTGCGGACCGTCTATTGCTGGATACAGCGGACGCCCTGGAAGGAATTCAACGTCCCGGCACCGTTGCGCTATTGGGGGATCACTACGGCGCGTTGACTCTAGGGGCACTGGACCAGCTGGGCGCGGTGGAGCCTCGCGTCTACCAGGACCTGCGGACCTCCCAGTTGGCGCTGGCTGCCAATGCCGAAAGCTTCGGCTACGCCAATGCGTATAGGCACCTTCCCCTGGGCCCGGAACTGCTCAGTGGAGTCTCCACCGTGTTACTGCAATTGCCCCGCAGCTTGGCGGAACTGGACCAGATTGCAGCCGCCGTTGCGCGCTACGCGGCCAGCGACGTCGTGGTTCTGGCTGGGGGCCGCATCAAACACATGAGCCGGGGCATGAACTCCGTTCTGGAGAAGTATTTTGGCCTGGTGTCCGTTGGCTTGGCGAGGCAGAAGGCGCGGGTGCTCAGCGCATACCTGCCGCGCGCTGACGCACCATCGGCGGAGTACCCGCAGCGAGAGTTTCATGCAGATCTTGATCTATGGGTGCACGCGCACGGAGCCGTTTTTGCCGGTACCTCGGTGGATATTGGCACACGATTCCTGCTGGATACTGTGCTGGCTGAGGGAATCACGGCCGGTACTGCGGTGGATCTTGGCTGTGGCTCAGGCATAGTGGCCGCTGTGCTGGCCAAGTCCCGGACAGGCCTGCACGTTACAGCCACGGATCGCTCTGAAGCTGCGGTGGCCTCGGCCATGGAGACAGCGAAGGCCAACGGCGTCGGCACTCAGGTCACTACGGTGCACGACGACGCGGCGTCTACGCTACCCGCCGGCAGCACGGAGTTGGTGGTATTGAACCCGCCCTTCCACCTTGATGCGGCCGTCCACGCCGGAGCGGCGCTGAAACTCTTTGATGCAGCGGCTCGGTTGCTAGCGCCCGGTGGAGAACTCTGGACTGTCTACAACAGGCATTTGGACTATGCAGCGCAGTTAGAGCGTCGGGTAGGTCCCACGCGGGTGGTGGCCAGAAACCCCAAATTCAGCGTGGCCGTGTCCGTCCGCCGAAGCTGATTCTTAATCCAGTATGTGGCGTCGCCGCCAGCTGCAGTGGGCCAGGTCCCCAGTGTGACAAGGCTACGGTCAGCGAGTCGTTGGGCTGATAGCCGGAATTATCCCCAGCATTGGATAGATTGACTACTGTCAGGCACAGGACTTGGGGCATTGGCTAGAATTCAAAGAGCGCGCAAGTTCAGCGGTGATATCGATAGCACCGCTACGCATCAGCCACACGGGCTAAGGCGCCGTTCGGTTGATCAGTGAGCGAACAATAGCGGTTAGAAAGAGGACATCGTGGCAGAAGTGCGGGCATCCGCCCCCCGGCGAGGAACCAATCTACCCAGAATGGGGGACTTCAATGTAGCCGTGATCCTCGATGCAATCCGGCGCTCTCCCGATGGGCTGAGTCGTGTTGAGCTGGCCTCCGTAGTGGGCTTGGCTCCCCAGACGGTTTCCAATATTTGCCGACGTTTATTGGATCAGAATCTGATCATTGAAGCCGGCAAAGAAATCCTTGGTCCGGGAAAGCCGCGCACCATTCTGGTGCTCAACCCGAAGGGTATGTATGCGGTAGGGCTGCATATCGATCCCACTGTCATTACCTATGCTGTACTGAATCTACTGGGCGAGGTGGTTGCCCACCGGGCTCACGCTACGGACCCCAAAGCCACTCCGGAACAATCCATGGCTGCCATGGCCGGTCAAGTACTGGAGCTGATTGCAGAGTCCGGGGTGGATCAATCACGGATTGCCGGTCTGGGCGTGGCAACGCCTGGCCCTATCGATTCCAGAAATGGCACTGTGGTAAATCCGCCCCACCTGCCGGGGTGGTCCAACGTGGCCCTGCGCGATACCTTGGCGCAGGCAACCTCTCTGCCCGTGCTGGTAGACAAGGATGTTACAGCGGCGGCAGTGGCTGAAATATGGACCGGCGGAGCCATCGGTACGGGGAGCTTCCTGTTCCTGTACTTGGGCACCGGGCTTGGTTGCGGGATCGTCATCAATGATGAGGTGGTCCGCGGGACATCGGGCAATGCAGGTGAAATTGGGCACATCATCACGGATCCGGATGGTGCTGACTGCGACTGTGGACGCCGCGGCTGCATCAAGTCTTCCTGCATGCCGGAATCGTTGGTTGAGTTTGCGATTCAGCAGGGAGTTCCGGCCGAACAGCTCGGCGCGACCCTACCAGATCAGTTGACCGCTCTGGCGGAGCTGGCCGGTGCCGGTGACGTGCGTGCGCAACGCGTGATCACTGACTGTGCCCGCCGGGTGGGCAACGCCGTGTCAGTCCTGACCAACTTCCTGGACGTTGAGCGTGTGGTTTTTGGTGGCCCCTTTTGGCCCCAGCTTTCCGAATCGTTCCTGCGCGAAATTCCGCAGGTAGTGGCCGCGCTCAGCGCCACGGCGCAGGTGCACAATGTGGAGATTGTCGGCTCCGAGGTGGGGCAGGATGTAGGCGCGGTCGGGGCCGCCTGTTTGGTCCTGGAACACACCTTGAGCCCGCACGCTGAACAGCTGCTGCTGAGCACCTAAGGAACACGTCCTTTTATAACGGTTTAGCAACCTGGTTGTCGGATATCTCCATTCGATATATGTTTACACAGAGGGGCTCTGTTCTGTGGCGCGATTGGGGGCGGCACAGCACACGGATTGCCCTCTCTTTTCTGTCAATGCAAGCCCTCGGTATTGGTGCCGTGGGGAAGGGCGGCCGTCGCCGTGCCGCCCTTCGTTGGCAGTCGCATACGCCTAGTTGGAGAGACCCAGCATCTCCACCGTGGTTGCACGCATGTCCATCTTGCGCACCTTGCCGGTGACCGTCATGGGAAACTCGTCCACCACCAACACATAGCGCGGAATCTTGTGACGGGATAGCTGACCGTCACAGAAGGTGGCAATATCTGCCTGATTAAGCGGCGGAGCACCAGCCCGTAGCCGGATCCACGCGCACAGCTCCTCGCCGTATTTGGTATCGGGCACACCAATCACCTGCACGTCTGCGATGTCTGGGTGGGTGTAGAGGAATTCCTCGATTTCCCTTGGGTACAGGTTTTCGCCGCCGCGAATCACCATGTCCTTGATGCGGCCCACAATATTGACGTAGCCGTCGTCGCGCATTTGTGCCAAATCACCGGTATGCATCCAGCGGGCCTCATCGATGGTGGCCACGGTCTTTTCCGGATCCTGCCAGTAGCCCAGCATCACGCTATAGCCGCGTGTGCAGAACTCTCCGGCGGTACCACGCGGCACCGTCAGCCCGGTGGCCGGATCGATGATCTTCACCTCCAGATGCGGGTGGACGCGACCCACAGTGCTGGTGCGCCGGTCAACGTCGTCGTCCGGTTGGGTTTGCATGGACACGGGGGACGTCTCCGTCATGCCGTAGGCAATGGCTACGTCTGTCATGTGCATCTGTTCCATGCAGCGCTTCATCACCTCCACAGGGCACGGTGAGCCTGCCATGATTCCGGTGCGCAGGCTGGACAAATCGAACTCGCTGAAATTAGCCAGGTTCTGCTCCGCAATGAACATGGTGGGTACGCCGTACAGGGCCGTGCAACGCTCTGCGGCCACAGCAGCCAGGGTTGCTGCAGGATCAAAAGTGGGTGCGGGGATCACGATGGTGGCGCCGTGCGCGGTAGCCCCCAGGTTTCCCATCACCATTCCAAAGCAGTGGTAGAACGGCACGGGCAGGCACATCCGGTCCGCCTCGGTGATGCGGATAGTCTCCGTGACGAAGTAGCCGTTATTGAGAATATTGTGGTGGCTCAGGGTAGCCCCCTTGGGGTATCCCGTGGTGCCGGAGGTGTATTGGATATTGATGGCGTCATCCGCGCTGAGCGTTTCCATCCGTTGCTGCAACTCGCTGGCGGGCACGCTAGCACCGCTGGCCACCAAAGCATCCCAACTGGCGTCCTGAAGGTACACAGCGTGCCGCAGCTCGGGGCAATCGGCGGCCACCTCATTGACCATGGCGGCATAGTCCGTTGTCTTGTAGGAGGATTCGGCCACCAGCAGGGACATGCCGCTCTGCGTGATGGCATACCGGAGTTCAT
>JABBNV010000148.1:5165-6374 GCA_019352125.1 Acidobacteriota bacterium
GGTTGACGTTAACCAGAATGGCGCCCACCTTCGCCGTGGCGTACTGCAGGAGCACCCACTCGGGACGGTTATTGGCCCAGATGCCTACGCGATCGCCCTTGGCTACACCGGTGGCCATGAGTCCCCGCGCCAGCGCGTCAACGTCCGCTTCCAGCTGTGCATACGTCCACCGCCGTCCACTGGGCACATCCACCAGCGCTTCATTGTGCGGATAGCGCGCGGCAATACGGGAGAAATTCTGCCCGATCGTCTCACCCAACAAGGGTAACTCCGAGGTTCCGGAGACGTAGGAGAGAGCCGGTTGAGCCTTGAGGGATGAAACGTCATTGTTCATGAATTCACCATAGAGCGAGTTCTCCATCGATGGGTAGTAGTGCCCATTGAAAGTTTGTCCATGAAACAATTGCATGGAGTTAGTCCGGGCCAAAGAGCCGCCAGCACGATTCCAAGGGGAGCTGCACGTGCTTCAAGAGTCCCAAGCCGTGGGCGTAGAACCGGCCATGTTGCACCGAGCGCAACAGGTGATTGCCAGCATTTCGCTCAGTTTTGAGGCGAAGGTGGTGGGTCAGGACCGACTCCGTGAGACGTTGCTGATTGGCCTGATAACCGGCGGCCACGTGCTGTTGGAGTCAGTGCCTGGTTTAGCGAAGACGACGGCGGCGCAGACGTTGGCGGATTCCATCAGTGCGGTTTTTCACCGCATTCAGTGCACGCCGGACCTGCTGCCCAGTGACATTGTGGGCACCCAAATCTACGACGCCCTCAAGGGCGTTTTTGTGACTCAGTTGGGCCCTGTTCACGCCAACATAGTGCTGCTGGATGAGATCAACCGCTCCAGTGCCAAGACTCAGTCCGCCATGTTGGAGGCAATGCAGGAACGCCAAACTAGCATTGGCGGTCAGGTCTATCACCTGCCGGAGCCATTCCTGGTCCTGGCCACGCAAAACCCTGTGGAGCAGGAGGGCACCTACGCGTTGCCCGAGGCTCAAATGGACCGCTTCATGCTCAAGGACGTGCTGGACTACCCCACTCCCACAGAGGAGGCGGAGGTGATCCACCGGATTGATTCCGGTGTGTTCCTGGCGGCGTCCAAGCCTACTGCGGTGGCAACACTGGAGGATATTCGCGGCGTCCAGGCCCTCACCAAAAGCATCTACATTGATCCGGCGATTGTTCGCTACATTGTGGGCCTGGTCTACGTGACCCGGC
>JABBNV010000148.1:6384-6889 GCA_019352125.1 Acidobacteriota bacterium
GACCCGGCACCCCGGGGACTACATTGACCACACCTTGGCTTCCTACATTGAATATGGTGCTAGCCCGCGCGCCAGTATCGCTTTCAGCCAGGCTGCCCGCGCCATTGCTGTGCTCAATGGCAGGGATCACGTGATTCCAGAAGACGTCAAATCACTGGCGCACCGAGTGCTGCGGCACCGCATCATCCTGGGTTTCGAGGCCGTGGCGGAGCAGGTACGCGTGGAGACTATTATTGACGCGATTTTGGCGTCCGTTCAGACACCCTAGGATCACGTGGCTTCCTTAGTTCAACAGGTGAAGTCGAAGATGTTCATCTTCGCTCACCGGCAAACACGCGGCATGTTGGACGGTGAATACACCTCCGTCTTCCGTGGAAGCAGCCTGGACTTCGATGATTTGCGGGCGTATGTCCCAGGGGACGAAGTCCGGGATATTGACTGGAAAGCGACGGCGCGGCACGGTTCACCGCTGATCAAGCGCTACGTTGCAGTACGCAAGCAGACT
>JABBNV010000149.1:0-5240 GCA_019352125.1 Acidobacteriota bacterium
TTTTGGGCACACTGCTGGGCAACGTGGTGGCACGGTCCGAAGTGGTGCTGGTCTCCAAGGCTGGGGTATCCAGACGTCAAGGGCGTCGAATCGTAGATACGTCAAGACGATCCATGCTGGCGTCCCTTGATGCTTCACTGGCTCGGTGCAATACCGATCATCTGGACTTGTGGCTCGCGCACAGTTGGGACCCGGAAGTTCCGCTGGATGAAACGTTGGCCGCACTGGACTATGCCGTCACCAGCGGGCGCACCCGCTATGTGGGAGTCGCAAATTTCAACTCATGGCAGCTAGCCACTGCAGCCTGCTCTACCGACGCCACGGTGGTGGTTGACCAGGTTGAATATTCCCTGCTCAATCGCCATCCCGAGCGCGGGCTGGCTGATGCCGCGGATCATCACGGGGCGTCTCTGATGAGCTGGGCGCCACTGGGGCGCGGCGTGCTTACTGGTAAATACCGTGGCCAGATTCCCAGCGACTCCCGCGGAGCGGGCGATCGCCTTGCCAGTTATGTTGAGCCGTACCTTGGCACGAGGGCGTCGGGCATTGTCGAGGCATTGGTGACGGCCTCGACCGGGCTAGGCCGCGCACCACTGGACGTTGCCCTGAGCTGGTTGCTTGCTCGAAACGCCGTGGCCAGCGCGGTGGTTGGCCCACGTACTCCGCAGCAACTTGCCGCCATTCTGCACGCCGGTTTGGCCCCGCTACCCGCGCAGATTCTTGAAGTCCTTGACGAGGTCTCCGCAGCCTGAGAAACCAAGCTGCTCGATTGTTCACCCGGTAATCGGGTCTAGATCACCGTCGTCGGCACCAAACCCAGGTGTCTCGTCGTCATCCTCTGAGTCGTCCTCGTCCTCAAAAATGACCAACGGGGTCACCTCGCTGTAAGCGTCATAGAGTACCTCTTCATAGATCTCAAAGGCATCCATGATGGCAAGGTAGGCAGACTCTACTGAGGGGTCCTCGTCCCCGCGGCGAGCGGCGGACGCGGCCAGATGCTCCTCGAGAGCCGCAGTTAACTGTTGCAGTGCGACACGCGGATCAATGGTCATGTTTAGACGCTACCAGCGCAATGCTGAACATGTAAGTGTAAGAATGGAGGGCAATGAAAGAGACGTTCAGCACCACCGAAACCCGAAGTCGGGACTTCGCACGCCAATACGAATATCTAGTGTTGACGGTTTCTCCGACTGAGTCACTGCCTGCCGCTCGCCAAAAAGTGGTGGAGCACGCTGAGTACGGAAAATGGGAGCTGGAGCGCAGCCGGTTGTATGCCGGTGGCGCCAGACAATTTTGGCTGCGACGACGAGTTCTGCGCGTAGAGCGGACCTTTTAGGCTCCCTCCGTTTTAGAGCTCCTCCGGGCCCAAATACGCAGTCGCAATTGTTCCCAACGCCGAATCTTCACTGGACGGGTGGAACCCGCCTGCCAGCACGTCGCGGTACAGACGCCCCAGTTCCGCCGTGGAATAATAGCTGCCACCCCCGCTGGACCGAATCGCCAGGTCCACCACAGTTTTAGCCGTTTCCGTAGCGCGAACCTTTAGTCCCACCAACTGCGGGAACCACTGTGAGCCGCGGTCAACCAGTCCGTCCAGATCCCGTGTGATCGCTTCAATTTGCGGGTACAGCCCATCCATGGCCAATGCTGCACGGGCAATACGTTGGCGCGTTGCCGGATCCTGGGCATAGCTCCGGCCGCCGTGCTTGGCCGAGGTTCGCCGTCGGGCAGAGGCAACAGCTAGCACCAAGGCACGTTCGCCAATGCCGGTATAGACGCTGGCAACCAAGGTCTCGAAGCACGCGAAGATCGCGAAGATGAGTGGATCCGCATTTGGGCCCACTGGGAGTTTGCGGAAGACCCGCTGAGCGGGGGCTCGAACGCCCTCCAGCAGCGTGGTGTTGGACTGGCTTGCACGCATGCCCACCGTGTCCCAGTCCTCCTTGATGGTGTACCCAGCGGCGTCCCGATCAATAAAAGCGTGGACCAATACGGGCTCTTCTCCCGTGCTGTCCTTACCGAATATCCCTAGCCGGGTCCAAGCAGGTGAGAGTGACGTGAATATCTTGGTTCCCGCGAACGTATACGAACCGTCGGCCGACGGCGTTGCAACGGGTTTCGAATCAAACAGTACCGAGTCATTGCCAGCCTCCGAATTACCAAAGGCAAATACCTCACCGTCAGCAGCCTCGCGGAGCACAAAGTCAAGGCTGGTATCCCCTCGCTCGGCCAGCAAATGGGCCACCCCGGTCCAGACCAGGTGCATATTGATGGCCAACGCCGTGGCCGGGGCCGCCGTCGCCAGTCTCCGTTGAGCCAGAGCAACTTCCGCAATGCCAAAGCCCAGTCCGCCCAAGCTCTTGGGCGCAAACATTTTGAGGTAACCCGCGTCCTTCAGCTCAGCCAAGTCCGCTACGAAGAATTCGTTGCGTTGATCGTATCCAGGCGCCCTGGAGCGAATTCGCTCCAATAGATCTCCTGACAAGACCTCGTCAACGCTCACTCTCAGCAGCCGCTCAATAGCCGGTCCAGCACGCGGGCACCGAATGTGAGGGATTGGGTGGGTACGCGCTCATCTACACCGTGGAACATGCCGGTAAAATCCAGTTCCTTGGGGAGCCGCAGGGGCGCAAATCCGTATCCGGTGATACCAAGGCGGCTCAGCGACTTGTTGTCAGTGCCGCCGGACAAGGTGTACGGCAGCACCGTGGCTTCGGGATCTTCTGTCTTGAGCGCATCCACCATTTGATCCACCAGGTTCCCAGCGAAAGGAACCTCAAGGGAAATATCCTTGTGGTCATAGCTCACGTCCACGCCTGGGCCAGCAAGTTCTTGAATCCGGGCAAAAACAGCTTCCGCCTGGCCTGGCAGCGTCCGCACATCAATGAGCGCTTCCGCGGTTCCCGGAATCACGTTGTGCTTGTACCCCGCCTTCAGCAAGCTAGGGTTGGAGGTATTTTGCAACGTGGCACCCACGAACCGGGCCACAGTACCAAGCTGGTCCAGCAAAACCTGGGGGTTACTTTCATCAAACTCCACGCCGGTCAGCTCGCTCACGCCTTCAAGAAACGCGCGAGTGGTGTCCGTGTATTCAATGGGCCACTCGTAGGCACCAATACGGGCTACCGCCGCAGCTAATCTAGTGACCGCGTTGTCAGTATTGATCTGCGATCCGTGCCCGGCACGCCCGTGAGCTACCAGCCGCAACCAGGCAATGCCCTTTTCCGCGGTCTGCAGCAGGTAGGCCCGCTTGCCGCCAATATCTGCGGAGAACCCGCCCACCTCGGAAATAGCCTCGGTGGCACCTTCGAACAGCTCCGGCTTGTTATCCACCGCCCACGAGGCACCATAGTTGCCGCCAGCTTCCTCATCGGCAAAGAAAGCGAAGATTAGATCTCTCTCCGGCTTCCTGCCGTCCCGAGCCATGGACCGCATCACTGACAGGATCATGGCGTCCATGTCCTTCATATCTACGGCCCCGCGGCCCCAAATCAAGCCGTCACGCTCCTCCGCCGCAAAGGGGTCAACGGTCCAGTCCTCCTTCTGCGCGGGAACTACATCCAAATGCCCATGAACCACCAAGGCGCCCTTGTCCGAGCCCGTTCCGGCAATACGCGTCACCACTGAGGCTCGCCCCGGAGCTGATTCAAAGAGTGTTGCCTCCAGCCCGACTTCCTCAATCAGGCCCGCAGTGTATTCGGCGGCTTTTCTCTCCCCCGGGCCTTCGTTGTCTCCAAAATTGGTGGTATCGAACCGGATCAATTCCTGACAAATCCGAACAACTTCATCCTCGGGCACGAGTGCTGACATGAGGGCTCTCCTTAAACTTCCTAAGCGTCCTCCCAGCCTACCCCGGTGGGTGGTGCCGCTCTCGGGCCCCTGCCAAGTTCCCATCCGTCGGCGTCACGAACGTTGCAGGCATGCATGCACCCGTCAGCGCCGATTCAAGTTTCCGGGCCATACCGTGTTAGAGTTTTTCTCGCTGCTTTCACAGGATTCAGCTCGCGTTGAAGTTGACGAATGAGCACAAATTTGTCCTGTGAGTTTCACCTGCGCGGGTGGCGGAATGGCAGACGCGCTAGCTTGAGGTGCTAGTCCTCGAAAGGGGGTGGGGGTTCAAGTCCCCCTCCGCGCACACATTGATGTGTTGAAGCATCACCAACAGAAGCCCCCTCCTACGGGAGAGGGCTTCTGTTGTTTCCGAGGATTTAACCCTCCGGATCAGCGGGTGAAGCTTCACAGTTGCCTCAGTCGCCTTGGGGCAATAGCAACTGTGGTCTCGGCTACCTAAAAATCACCAGTCTCGCTTGCGAGGGTGTGCACGGACCCGGAGAAGTGTCGGCGCCCGGTGATGGGGCTCCACGCCACATAATCGGAATGCTCCCACGTACCGTCCGCGTCCGTGACGTCGTCAATGTTCAGGGCAACGGTAGCCGGCAGAAACACAGGAGCCTCGAAAGCGATGTCCCAGCCAAAAGAATCCGGTTTGGGCTCGCCAACGCCTTCCACCAAACGTGCGGCAAGATACATGCCGTGGGCAATCGAACGCCGCATCCCCATGGCTCGCGCCGTCAATGCACTGAGGTGAATGGGGTTGAAGTCACCTGAGACTGCTGCGTATTCCCGGCCAATATCCACCCCAAGGCGCCACATGCCCGTGGGACTTGGCGGGTCAAAGCTAACCCGAGGTGCCTCTGCCGTTGGCTTATCAATCCCTGGCAAGTACACGCCTTTGGCCAGATAGTTGGATACACCACGCCACAGCAATACGTCGCTACCGTCTGGCCTGATTTCGGCCACCAAATCCACCGTGGTGCCTGAACGGTTCCCTGCCAGGTTTTCGGCCCATGCGGTAATAGTCAACGGCTGGCTGAACAAAACTGGCTGAAAATGCTCCACCCTGTTGCGCAGATGAATCATGCCCAGCAGCGGTAGCGGGAAATCCGCCCCCACCATCAGGGACATAGCCACTGGAAATGCCAGTGCATGCAGATAACCCGACGGAAGAACATCTCTAGCAGAACGCCCCACCAGGTGCTGAAATTCAGTGAGTTTTGCCAAATCTGCCGAGACACCTGTGACCTGATGACGCGTCTGTGGAAGCGAACTGGTATCTGAGCTGCCCAGCACGCGGCTTCGTGCAGCACCCGCAGCAGCCCCCAGATAAAGCTTGGACAACGACGGCACCTCAGAAAGTATCCGCGTTTCGCCGTGACTCATTGCCCCACCAGATTTTGTCC
>JABBNV010000149.1:5250-6875 GCA_019352125.1 Acidobacteriota bacterium
GGACGATGTTGCCGGTGATGCCGCCAGCCGCCTCACTGGCCAAGAAAGCGATAGTCTGCGCGACGTCGTCGGGCTTTCCACCCTGCTGCAGGCTGTTCAGGCGCCGAGCCACTTCCCGAGTGGCAAACGGAATCTTGGCCGTCATCTCAGTTTCGATAAAACCAGGGGCGACGGCGTTAATGGTTCCGTGCCGCTCGGCCAGCTGTGCAGCAGTGCCACGAACCATTCCAATAACACCCGCCTTGGACGCCGCATAGTTGGTCTGGCCACGGTTTCCCGCGATTCCTGAGGTGGAAGCGACGGACACAATATGTGGCGTGCTGCCCAGGGTAGGCGACGCCAAAAATGCCTCATTCATCCGCAGCTGGGATGCGATGTTCACGGCAATAACGGAATCCCAACGCGCTGCGTCCATATTGGCCAGCAACTTATCCCGCGTGATACCGGCGTTGTGCACCACAATATCCAGGCTGCCACCGCGGCTTGCCACGTGTTCCAGGATCACAGCCCCAGCATCCTCACGGGTAATATCCAGCTGCAACGCGGTGCCATGCACCTGATTGGCAATCGCTGCCAAATGGTCTCCGGCCGCAGGAACATCTACGGCCACAATAGTCGCACCATCCGCAGCCAACGTGCGTGCAATGGCGGCTCCAATACCACGCGCAGCCCCGGTAACAACCGCAACGCGCCCCGCCAACGGTTTGGCCCAGTCAGCGGGCAGCACACCGTCAGTGTTCGCAACAGTCACAAACTGGCCGTCAACAAATGCGGACCTGGCGGAGAGGAAGAACCTCAGAGCAGCCAAAGCGCTGGGTGCGGTGGTGGGAACACCATCTGCCAAAACCACTCCGTTGGCACGGGCACCATTGCGCAACTCCTTGGCCAAAGAGCGCACGATGCCGTCCACAGCATTGCGAGCAGCCGACTGAGCCGGTGTGGCTGCCGTGGCGGCAGGCCTGGAAACAGTAATGACCGAGGCATTCTTCACCAGCGACCGCACTACGCCGCCCAGGGTCAACATCGGCGCGGATAGGTCCTCCGGATGGTTCAATTCGTCCACCACCAACACAATGGCGCCGAGTTTGTCCTTAGGGCCTGTGTTGCGACGTACATCCAGATCCCAGCCCAGGAGCGCAGTGGCCAGCTCTTGTGCCCCATCCCCCGCCCCTATCACTAATACGGGCCCTTCAACCAGGGGTGCAGTGGGTGAATAGCGGCGCAGAATGGCCGGCTGGGGAAGCCCCAAACGCTTGGCGAGATCCTTGCCGAATCCGGCACTCACAAATTGTGTGTACTTGTCAGTCATTGCCTCTTACCGGCCTTCCAGAATGGCGACGACGCCCTGACCACCAGCGGCACATACTGAAATGAGCCCGCGAGCCCGACGGCCATCTATCGCGCCCTTTTCGTGCAGCATCTTTGCCAGCGAAGCCACGAGCCGTCCACCGGTTGCTGCGAACGGGTGCCCCGCTGCCAACGAGGAACCATTGACGTTGAGCTTGCTGCGATCCAGGGTTCCAAAAGCGCCGGGAAGACCCAAGCGCTCTTGGCCAAACTTCTCAGACTCCCACGCAGCGAGAGTGCTCAACACCGTACCCGCAAAGGCTTCATGGATCTCAAAG
>JABBNV010000150.1 GCA_019352125.1 Acidobacteriota bacterium
CTGCGCATAGGCCATCTGCGTCGGCTCGTCGTCATGCTCCAACATGGCTGCCTCAGCGGCGTCCACTGCCAGGCCGGCACGGCGCACATCCGGTGCGGCGACGCTCAACAGCAGGTCCCGGACGGTGCTTTCATCGCGCACCTGGCCAACAAACTGACGCATCACGCCCAGGTTGCCGGACTTGGTCACCACGCCCTCATCCGCTGAGATATCACCGGAAATGATCCGCAACAGGGTGGTCTTGCCCGTGCCGTTGGGGCCAATCAGCGCAGTCTTGGCGCCGTCGGCCACCCGGAAGGACACGGAGTTGAGCAGTTGCCTGCCGTCGGAGAGGAAATAGTCAATGTTTGCAACGTCAATATGGCCCACCCACCCATCCTCCCACGCTGCGCATGTCCCTTTTTTCAGCGCTCCGGTGGACATATTGGTGTTATGTCCACGGGGGGTGCACTCCGATGGGCATGCGCCCCGGAGGGTGGGGTGAAGGGGAGGAGGCGTGGGTGCTAGGAGGTATACAGCTGGTTGCCCTGGGTTAGCCAGCCCTTGGGGGCAGCGCCACCCACAGGAACGAGCCACGCTTTGGTGAGCTCTGACTGTGGCGCCAGCTGGATACCGTAGGCCGAAAATTCCGCCACCGTTGCCGTCTGCGCCGTCAGAATTGCCGTCGTGGCAGTTACCGCAGGCACCGCACCAGAAACTGGAGCCGCTGCGGCGGCCGACGAATCAAGGCAGAGCAGCCAGATCTGAGTTCCGGAGCTATTTTTGGCCACGAAATAGCTGCGCCCACCCCTATTGGCCAGAAGCCGAGTGCTAGCTGGATCCACGTCCTGAGACAGCGAGGCGTTGACCTTGTCCCCCGCCATCTGGGGTTGAGCCAGCACGGGAACCAGTGAGTTCAAGGAGGTCTCCGCGGGCGGTTCCGTAGGCGTGGGCGGATCCGTCACAGGAGGGGAAGTCACGGGCGGTGATTCCGGTGCCGTGGACTCAGGGGGTGTGATCACGGGAGGCGTGGTCTCCGGAGGTGGAGCGGGTTCGGTGATAGGGGCCTCGGAGGACGACGACGGTGCGGAGTCCTGCGGACCCGTGGACGCCGGGGAACTTGGCTGAGCGGAAGGAGAAACTGCCGCGACAGGAGCAGCAGGCGGGCTGGTCACGGCACCACCGGGCTGCGGGGTTACCGGATTTGGCGGTACGGCTGCACTGGTGGAATCGGAAGCCAAGGTGAAGTACTGCGTGGAGTTTTCCCGCTCGGTGTCCGCCACAGGAAGCAACACAGTTCCCACCGTGGGGTTAAGCGCGCTGATCATCATGCCGCCGCCCAGATAGATGCCCACGTGGGCCCAGTGGCGCGGACCATCCGCGTTTTGTACCACCAAATCGCCTGGTAGCGGGGTGGTGGTTTGGCGCATAGCCAGCCACTGTTCTGTCCTGGGCAAACTAATTCCGGCCTTGCGATAGGCCCATTGAGCAAACCCTGAGCAGTCCCAACCCTGTGCAAAACTGGTGCCACCCCATACGTACGCATGGCCCAGACCCAGACGTGCGGCCGTCAGAATGGCCTGGCGAGTCGATCCGGAGAGCGTGTCCACCTCCGTGGCGGGGGTGATCGTCAGCGGATCGGTGACTCCCAAGAGGGTGGTCCCGGAGGTCACATAGGGCAGTGCACTATTGAAGGAAAGGTGCACATCGGAACTGGCCAGCACAGCGGCAACCGGATTCGCCACCGGTGCGGAAGAGTTCCTGTCCACTTGCACAGAGTGCTGCTGGGCTATCGAGCCAACAGTGGTCAGGCCAACGGTGATGACGGCCGCGCACGCTATCGTGCGGGCAATCCTCGCAAGACTGGCATCAGCCAGTGAGTACATTACCGGGGCCTTCCTAGGGCGAATTGGACACAGTACTGAGCCTACGCCCTGGGCGCGGCCAGTTCCACAAAACTGAGTAGAGCGCTGCTGGGGACTAAAGATTGTCAGGGGGTGCGGATCACCCGCCCGCAGAGCGGATGATCCGTTTCTTGGTTGCTACCGAGATGGCAGCGGTGCGGTTATCTACACCCAACTTTGTATAAATATGCACCAAGTGCGTCTTGACTGTCGCTTCAGAAATGAAGAGCTGCTTTGCGATGCCCTTATTGGTCATCCCCTTGGCCAGCAGTTCCAGCAGCTGCACCTCCCGTGCGGACAGCGCCGGTTCTGGGTTGCGAATGCGGCCCATGAGCCTGGCTGCTACCTCTGGTGCCAGGGCAGTCTGGCCAGCGGCAGCGGAGAGCACGGCCTGGCGAATCTGCTCTGGCGGTGCGTCCTTGAGCATGTAGCCACTCGCCCCGGCTTCTACCGCGGCCAAAATATCCGCGTCCGTGTCATAGGTGGTGAGGATCAGCACTGGCGGTGGGGCATTCAATTGGCGGAGCTTGCCCGTGGCCGTCACTCCGTCCATTCCTGCCCCCATTTGCAGGTCCATCAATACAACATCAACGGGTTCGCCCAGCAGCCGCAGGCGATCGACTTCGCGCAGGGCAGCCGCCCCATCAGCGGCCTCTGCGATAACGTCAATGCCCTCAAAATCGCTGAGCATGGCGCGTAATCCGGCACGGACCACGGGGTGATCATCCACTAGCAGTACAGAAATTCCACTCATCAGTTCTCCTTGTGCGCCTCACTGATCAACTTGCTGGTCAGTTCACTGCGCGGTTCACTCATCGGTTTACTGCTCAGCGGCAACCGCACTGCCACCACAGTCCCTTCGCCCGGCGAAGATTCCACCGCCAAGGATCCGCCCAGGGCACTCACCCGTTCGGTGAGTGAGACCAAGCCAAAGCCAGAACCATCCGTTCGCTGCGCCAGATCCTCGGCCAGCTTCTCGGGGGCAAACCCCACGCCGTCGTCAAAAATATCCATGGTCACTTCCGTATCCAAAAACCCCAAGGTGACGACGGCGTTCTTGGCTTTGGCGTGTGCCCACACGTTACCCAGCGAGGACTGCGCCGCCCGCAGGAGCGCGGTGCTAAACGGCTGCGACAGCTCCATGGGCCGGCCCTCCAGAGCAAATCGGCACCGCAGCGAAACACCACGGGCAGCAGCTTCCACCTCCGTTTTTTCGCAGAGCCGGTTCAGGCTGTCCGCCAGGGAGCCTTCACTCAGTCGCGGTGAGGCCAGCCCGCGCACAAAGTTTCGAGCCTCAGTGAGGTTGTCCGCGGCGGTTTGCTGCACCATCGCCAAGCGAGACCGCGCAGTAGCCAGTTCACCCGTCTCCAGCGATTTCGCCGCCGCCCGGGAGACCAGCACAATGGATGAAAATCCCTGCGCCAACGTGTCATGAATTTCCCTGGCCAGACGTTCGCGCTCGGCCAGGACGCCGGCGTCATGCTGGGACGCTGCCAGTTCCGCCCGAGTGCGTCGCAACTCATCCGCCACGCGCCGCTGATTAACGCCCTCCTGGTACAGGGCCAGATATGCCAACCCTGTAACTACCGAAAATGCCGCACCCACAATGGGGCCCAGCACAATCGCCAGGGACGGCACGGCGGAGCCGGAGGCTTGCCACTGGGCCACAATGACAGCTACCGTCATGGCCACAATGGTGAGCAGGGCAAGCGGTCGCCGCAATAGGTGTACGTGCAGGAAAAAGAGCGGGAACGCCACCCAGGAGAATTCGGCAGAGCCCCACAGCAGCAGTAGCCACAGTAGGGTCACCAGGCCCAGCCACAACAGGGCATAGCGATTGGGGTTGAACCCGATCTGATGCGTGGAAAACCGCTTCTCCAGCACCGTGCCCGCCAGATACACACCCGCCAAGAGAACGGCCAGTGCCAGCCACCAATAGCGGGTGCTAATGCCGGTGCTGAAGAGCAGGCGAACTATGGCCAGCAGCAACAGGGCAGCAAATGAGACGTGCAATGCCACACGTAGAAACCGCAATACCACTGCGCTGGAGGTGCCCGTCGAGGCCTTGGTGGCAGACATGCCACCAAGCCTAGTGCGTGAAGGCAAGCGCGGAGTCAACCAAATGGTTGAGCAGCGAATCAACCCTTTGGCCAGCGCTATTCATCCACCTTCACGATTCTCTGCCGGTGCGTCCGCGGGAAAGTTAGATCACTGGCAATTACCGCCACGTTGACCGTAAAAGAAGGAAGTTTGCCGTGTTTCTCGCCATCCGAGACATCCGCTTCGCCAAGGGCCGTTTTGCCCTGATGGGTGGGGTAGTTGCCCTGATCACCGTGCTGCTGGTGATGCTCTCCGGTCTCACTGCAGGGCTTGCCAACCAGTCCACCTCGGCCATTGCGGATTTGACAGCGAACCAGCTGGCCTTTGGTGCCCCGGCCGGTAATGACCCCAAGGCCTCCTTTACGGAAAGTCAGGTCACCGCCAAGCAGTTGGCCACGTGGAAGCAAACCCACGGCGTTGCCACCGCTGACGCGCTGGGCATTTCGCAGACACGATTTCAGGCCACCGGCTCCAGCAGCGGCACCACCAACGTGGCTGTCTTTGGGCTGACGCCGGGAAGCACCTACGCGCCGTCAGAGCTTGCAGACAACACTGTGGTCATCGGCCAAACTGTAGCCAAGGAGCTTGGCATCAAGGTGGGTGACCACGCCAGCGTGGGTGGGACCGAGCTCACGGTCAGCGCCATTGTTGATGACCAGTGGTATTCCCACACCACCGTGGTGTGGACGTCCCTGAAGACGTGGCAATCCCTGGCTCACCTGTCCGACGCGGGCTCCACCGAGCCGCCCATCGGCACCGCAATTGTGGCCACATATCGAGACGGCGAATCCGTTGATACCGCGGCCGCGAACAGCGCCGCACACACTACGTCCACCTCTGTTTCAGGATCCTTCCAGGCACTGGGTTCCTATAAGAGCGAGAATGGCTCACTGATGCTGATGCAGGCATTCCTCTACGGCATCTCGGCGCTAGTGATTGTTGCCTTCCTGACAGTGTGGACGGTGCAGCGCACCCGGGACATCGCCGTGCTGAAGGCCATGGGCGGCTCCGCTGGGTACGTTTTGCGGGACGCACTCAACCAGGCAGCCATCGTGTTGCTGGCCGGCGCTGCCACCGGAGGAATCGTGGGCATAGTGGGCGGTCTCTTTGCCGCCAAAGCCGCACCCTTCCTCCTCACGCCACTCACCACGGTGGTTCCGATCCTGGGCATCATTGCCCTGGGCCTGGCTGGCGCCACGTTAGCAGTCCGCCGGGTCACCAAGATTGACCCGCTGATTGCCCTGGGCGGCAGCTAAAGAAACAGAGCGGCAGCTAAAAACCTGCGGCGGTCAACACACACCCCATCATGACCAACACGTTTACGCACCTTCACTGAAAGAAGAATCACCATGCCCACAGCACTCAACCTGGTCAACGTCACCCTGGAATACCCGGACGGTGACAGCACCCTCAAGGCCCTGGACAACGTCAATCTCAAGGTTGATGCCGGCCAGTTCCTCTCCCTCGTAGGGCCGTCCGGTAGCGGAAAATCAAGCCTGTTGGCGGTAGCTGCAACGCTGGTTCGTCCCACCAGTGGCCTGGTGATTATTGACGGCGCGGACGCCACCGCACTCAAGCCCGCGCAATCGGATGTGCTGCGGCGCGAGAGCGTGGGCATCGTCTTCCAGCAACCCAACCTGTTGGCATCGCTTACAGCGGTGGAGCAGCTGATAATCAGCGACCATCTGCGCGGCAAGTCCCTCAAGACGGCCAAGGGCAAAGCGCTGGAACTCCTGGACGTCGTCGGGCTTTCAACCTCTGCCAACAAGCGCCCGCATCAGCTTTCCGGAGGTCAGCGCCAGCGCGTCAACATTGCCCGCGCATTGATGGGGGACCCGAAGGTGCTGCTGGTGGATGAGCCCACCGCCGCGCTGGATCATGAGCGCAGTGAAACCATTGTTTGCCTGCTGCGCAAGGTAACGGATGACTTCACGGTGGCCACCATCATGGTCACGCATGACACGGAATTCGTGCCGATCACGGACGCGGTGGCCACCATGCGGGATGGAAAACTTTCCGCCATGGAGCGTATCCCCGCCTAGCCGGGCGACGGCGGGGCAGGGTCATCGCGCAAGCGACGGCGGGCCCAGGGCTGGTTCCGGGAGAGAAAAAACATCCCGCAATGCCGCCCGTGCCGCATTCCACCCCGCCAAACCGTGCACTCCCGGCCCCGGCGGCGTGGCAGCAGAACACAGATAGAGTCCCTTTACCGGCGTCCGCCACGGAGCAGCTGAGAAAACGGGGCGCGCCACCAGCTGACGCAGGGTCACCGCACCCGAACCGATATCCCCACCCACATAGTTGGGGTTGTACTCCGACAGCTGGGCCGCACTGGTAAAGGTACTGGCCAGAATTTGATCCCTGAATCCAGGTGCCAGGCGCTCGATTTCCGAGGTGATGGCTGCTGTCATGTTGCGCCGCGATCCGGCCGGAACATGCGTGTAGGCCCAGAGAGTCTGCGCACCCGTCGGCGCTCGGGAGGGGTCCACCACCCCGGGCTGGGATACCAGAATGTACGGACGGTTCGGATACCGTCCCTGAGCTACGGTGGCTTCAGCGGCGGCCACCTGGGCGCGAGTTCCGCCCAGATGAATCGTCGGTGCCAGCCGTAGTTCCGGCGAGGTCCACGGCACGGGACCAGCCAGAGCAAAATCCACTTTGGCCGCCGCATTCCCGTGCCGATAGCGCCGTAGGGAACCTAGATACCCGGCGGGTAGCTCCTTGCCCGCAATCGCCGCGAGCGCCGGAACGGACGTATCAAGCAGCACGGCCCGCACTCCGGGTGTACGC
>JABBNV010000151.1:0-1688 GCA_019352125.1 Acidobacteriota bacterium
CAACCACCGTCTTGGAGACTGCCTGGTTGGGAACTGTGAGGTCACGGCTCTTGTGTACGAACGCCAGCGGTGCGCCGCCCAAACGCTCAGCCCACTGCTCAGCGACGCGCACGCGGCCGGTGTCCGGGGACACGACGGTGACGCTGTCGCTGCCCACGCGGCTGCGGATGTAATCTGCCAGCAGCGGGATGGCGAAGAGGTGATCCACCGGGCCGTCGAAGAAGCCCTGGATCTGTGCGGTGTGCAGGTCCACGCTCATCACGCGGTGCGCACCGGCGGTCTTATACAGATCCGCTACCAAGCGGGCGGAGATGGGCTCACGGCCACGGCCCTTCTTGTCCTGCCGTGCGTACGGGTAGAACGGGGACACCACGGTAATGCGCTTTGCGGAGGCCCGCTTGAGCGAATCGATCATGATCAGCTGTTCCATCAGCCAGTTGTTCAACGGGGCCGGGTGAGACTGGATCACAAAGACGTCCGCGCCACGGACGCTCTCTGCAGAGCGGACGTAGATCTCACCGTTAGCGAAGTCGTAAGCGTCCATGGGCAGCAGGTCGATGCCAAGGTGCTCCGCAATTTCCCGAGCCAGCTCCGGGTGCGCACGTCCTGCCGCTAGAACTAATGTCTTTTCCCCGTGTGCCGTGAGTTCCATGCTCATGCTCGGTTACCCTCTTCTGTAGATACCGCGGTGCTGCCTGTGGTGGTTGCCTCAGTGGTGGAGGAATTCTGTGCGGTGCCTTGTGACGCGGCGCTCTGCGCAACAGCGGCGTCAGCCAGCTCGGCGGAGCGGGTACCGGGGCGCTTGGCCGCTGTCCAGCCTTCCGCGTTGCGCTGGGGTGCGATGCTCAGTGCCAGTGCGCCTGCGGGGACGTCCTTGCGCACCACTGCTCCGGCGCCGGTGTAAGCGCCGTCGCCCACTGTCACCGGGGCTACAAAGACGCTGTTGGCGCCGGTGCGTACGCCAGAGCCGATGGACGTGCGGTGCTTGTTTTCGCCGTCGTAATTGCTAGTGATGTTGCCGCAACCAATGTTGGTGTCCTCGCCAATTTCGGCATCCCCCATGTAGCCCAGGTGGGAGAGCTTGGTCCCGCGGCCAATCTTGACGTTCTTGGTCTCATAGAAGGCGCCGATCTTGCCGGTGTCTCCCAGGACGGTGCCCTTACGCAGGTAGCTGAACGGGCCAACAGTTGCGCCGGCACCGATCACGGAGCCTTCCGCGTCGGTGCGCTTCACTGTGGCGCCCCGGCCCACATTCACATCGGTGAGGGTGGTATCCGGGCCAACAACGGCGTCGGACTCGATGGCAGTGGTGCCGTGAAGCTGAGTGCCCGGCTTGATGGTGACGTCCGGGGCCAAAGTGACGGTGGAGTCGATCCAGGTGGTGGCGGGATCAATCACGGTGACGCCCGCACGCATCCATGCCTGCACGGTACGGCGGTTGAGTTCCGTGCCCAGGGCGGAAAGTTGGACGCGATCGTTGGCGCCCTCTACCTGCCATCGATCCGTAGTGACCACGGCAGCCACCCGACCGCCAGCGTTGCGAGCGATGCCCAACACGTCCGTCAGGTACATCTCGCCCTGCGAATTGTCCGTGGTGACACTGGCCAGCGCATTGCGCAACACGGCGGCGTCAAAGGCGTAGATTCCGGAGTTGATTTCCTGAATGTGCAGTTCGGATTCGGAGGCGT
>JABBNV010000151.1:1698-6769 GCA_019352125.1 Acidobacteriota bacterium
GCCCAGCACAGTGTCATCCACCGCGCGCAGAATCCTCCCGTAGCCGGTGGCGTCGTGCAGGATAGAGGTGAGCACGGTCACCGCGTTGTTATCCCGGTGGTGCGAGTGGACCAGTTCAGCCAGCAGGTCAGTGGTGAGCAGGGGAACGTCGCCATAGGTGACCACCACGGTGCCGGAGACTTTTTGCTGAGCGTCCAGGGCTTCCAGCGCGGCCTGAACAGCGCGGCCAGTGCCCGGAACGTCGTCCTGATCAACAATCACGGCGTCCGGCGCAATCTGGGCCAGGTGGGCGGCCACCAGGTCACGTTCATGACGGACGACGGCGGCCAACACCTGGGGGGAAAGCCCGCGGGCCGCGCTCAACGCGTGATCCACCATGGACTTGCCGCCCAGCTGATGCAGAATCTTGGGGGTTTTGGACTTCATGCGGGTGCCGGCCCCGGCGGCCAACACGATGACCGCTGCTGGCGGAGGCGTCTGGCTGTTCTGTGTTTCATTGGCCACGGGCACTTCACTCACAGACGCGCACTCCTTGCATATCGGCTGCCCCGCGGGGCCATGGCTTCCATCTTACTGATGGGTGCCAGCCACGCGAACAAGTTCCGCCCATAGGATTCGAACCTATACTCCACAGCTCCAAAGGCTGGGGTGCTGCCATTACACCAGAGCGGACCGTGCTCATCGCGAACACAAGAATCAATTCTGCCATGAACTCAGAACTGCTCGCGACACAGGGGGCCGGAACCGGGCCCGGAAAGGGCCCCACCCAACATTTAGTCAGCCAGTTCTGCTGCCGCCAGCCAGTCCAGTTCCAGGGCGTCCTTTTCGGTGCCCACCTCAGCCAGTTTCTTGTTCAGATCAGCCAGGAGTTCATAGTCCCCTACGTTGACCGCCATTTGTTGCCGAATTTTCTCCTCGGCACTGACCAGTTTGCCCAGCTGGCGCTCAATGCGGTTGAGGTCCTTGCGGGCATCGCGTTGCTTGGCCGCGTTCGCACTAGAAGTGCCGGAGCCACCAGACGGTGCCGCATACGAGGCACTCGCAGGCCCTGCTACGCTGCCCGAGGCCAAAGCTTCCTCACGCAGCTGCAGGTACTGATCCACGCCACCGGGCAGATCGCGCAGCTTGCCATCCCCCAACAGGGCCATCTGGCGGTCCGTGGCTCGCTCCAGCAGGTACCTATCGTGGGAGACCACCACTAGGGTTCCGGGCCAGCCGTCCAGAACATCCTCAACGGCTGCCAGCGTGTCCGTATCCAGATCATTGGTGGGCTCATCGAGCATCAGCACGTTGGGCTCTCCCACCAGCAGGCGCAGCAGCTGCAGGCGGCGGCGCTCACCACCGGAGAGGTCCTTGACCATGGTCCATTGCTTTTCCTTGGTGAACCCCAGTTGTTCCACCAGCTGGCCGGCTGTCAGTTCACGGCCGCCCACTTCAAAGCTGCGCTTTTCCCGCTCGATCACTTCAAGGACCCGTAGGTTCAGCACGTCGTTGAGCTCGGTGACTTCCTGGCTCAGGATGGCGGTTTGCACGGTTTTGCCGCGCTTGAATTTGCCGCTGGTAGGGGCAATTTGCCCGTTGAGCAGGTGCAACAGGGTGGTTTTTCCAGCGCCGTTGACGCCCACCAAACCTAGCCGCTCACCCGGAGCCAACCGCAGGGTCACGTTGTCAAAGAGAGTGCGCTCCGCGTCCCCGGAGCCCACGGTGTAGGTGATGTTCTCCAGATCCAGCACGTCCTTGCCCAACCGGGCCGTGGCCATCTTGTTCAGGGACAGGGTGTCCCGGGGCTCCGGCACGTCCGCGATGAGCTCGTTGGCGGCCTCGATGCGGAACTTGGGCTTGGCCGTACGTGCGGGGGCACCGCGGCGCAGCCAGGCCAATTCCTTCTTGACCAGCTGCACGCGCTTGCTCTCCACTACGGAGGCCATCCTGTCGCGTTCGGCGCGGGCCAAGACATAGGCGGCGTAACCGCCGTCGAACGGGTCCACTATGGCGTCGTGGACTTCCCAGGTGTTGGTACAAACTTCGTCCAGGAACCAGCGATCGTGCGTGACCACCAAAAAGGCACCCTCGTTGGCGCGCCAGCGGGACTTGAGGTGCCTGGCCAACCACGCCACACCCTCCACGTCCAAGTGGTTAGTGGGCTCATCCAACATGATCACGTCGTCGTCGCCAATCAAAAGCTTGGCCAAAGCCACGCGACGCTTTTGCCCACCGGAGAGCTCATGGACGTTGGCATGCCAATCCACCTCGCCCACCAGGCCGGACATGACTTCGCGAATCTTGGGGTTGGACGCCCACTCATGATCCGCAGCGTCGCCCACAATCGCAGCCCCCACGGTGAGGTCAGCATCCAGCACGTCAGACTGATCCAGGTACCCCACTTGCACATCGCGGCGCTTGGTCACGCGGCCGGAATCCGGGGTTTGCCGCTGGGCCAGCAGGCGCATCAGCGTGGACTTGCCATCACCGTTACGGCCCACGATCCCAATGCGATCGCCCTCCTCCAAGCCCAGCGTTACGCCGTCCAGCACGGTGCGTGTTGCGAATTGGACGGTGAGATTTTCGCCGCCAAGGAGGTGAGCCACTTTTACTACTTTCGTTACGGTTGCAAGGCTTTCCAGTCTACCGGCGCGCGCGGCTAACTGATTTTGGCACCGTGCACTGGTCCCGTGACCGCAATGGCGTTGAGCCCCAGCTGCTCCAACAACTCGATCAGCTTGTCCCCGTGCTCCTCATCCACAGCCAGCATGGCCACCGTGGGGCCGGAACCGGAGACCACCGCGGCCAGTGCGCCGCTGGTGCGGCCAATTTCAAGCACGCGGTTCAGTTCCGGGGCCAGTGCCACCGCCGCTTCCTGCAGGTCATTACTCACGACGGCGGCCAGCGCCTGGGCGTCGCCACGACGCAACGCTGCCAGAATGTCAGGCTCCACCTGGCCGGGCTCCGGTGCCGTAATTCCCTGCTGTTCACGCAATTCATCGAGTTGGCGAAACACCTCCGGGGTGGAGAGCCCAAAATCCGCCTGCACCAACACCCAGGTCAACTCCCCCGTGGCCAATGCTGGGGAGAGCTGATCTCCCACACCCGTGCCCACTGCGGCTCCACCTAGAAGCGCAAACGGCACATCCGCGCCCAGTTCTGCTGCCAGGTGAGCCAGTTCCTCGCGGGAAAGTCCGCTGTCCCACAGTGCATCGCAGGCCAGCAGAGTCGCGGCCGCATCCGCGGATCCACCGCCCATACCGCCCGCCACGGGAACCCGCTTGGTGATTTCCAGATGCACGCCGGTGGCGTTTTCGGATACTTCCGCCATGAGAGCGGCGGCCTTGTAGGCAAGGTTGCGCTCATCCAGGGGAATCTCTCCGGCCAGCGTTGACCCGTGCTGGGTTGAATCCGGCAGCAGGTTTTTGATGCTCAGCGTGATCCCTGGCGTATCCGTGGCCGTGGCGGCAACTTCTTCAAAGAGGCTCACTGCCAGGTACACGCTGGCCACGTGGTGATAGCCGTCCGCACGGGGCGGCCCCACACGGAAAGAGACGTTGATCTTTCCGGGGGCCTTCACTCGAACGGTTCGGTGGGGCGTGCTGTGGCGCGCAAGGCTCATATCTTCCAAGCTAGTACATAAGTGGGCGGTGGCTAGCCTTGAGCGCCGTCATGTGTGCTGTCGGGTTCCGTGCCATCCAGTTTGGCCTCCGCGATGCGCGCAAACGCCGTCACATCCAGCACTTCACCACGGGCAGTGGGATCCACACCGGCTGCGCGCAGAAATCGCTCCGCTTCCACCGGGCTGCCGGCCCATCCGGCCAACGCTGCACGGAGCGTCTTGCGCCGTTGGGCAAAGGCTGCGTCAATCACGGCAAAAACCTGCTGGCGGCTGGCTCGCGTCTGCGGTGGCTCCCGTCGAGTAAAAGAAACCAATCCGGAGGAAATCTTGGGTGCTGGCCAGAACACGTTCATACCAATCACCCCGGCTTTGCGGACCTGCGCGTACCAGGCAGCCTTCACGGAAGGTACGCCGTACGTCTTGGAGCCGGGCTCCGCAGCCATCCGATCAGCAACCTCGTCCTGAACCATCACCAGGCCGTGCGCCAGCGAGGGGAAATGCTCCAACAGGTTCAGCACTACAGGCACGGCCACGTTGTACGGCAGATTGGCCACCAGTGCCGTGGGCTCAATGGGCAGTTCCGTAACGCGCATGGCATCGCTGAGCAGGACCGTCAGATTACTGGCCAGCTCGGGGCGAAACTTGGCAATCGTATCTGGCAGCTTCTTGGCCAGCACGGGGTCAATCTCCACGGCCACCACAGCAGCCGCCACATCCAGCAACCCTAAAGTCAGCGAGCCCAACCCGGGGCCAACCTCCAACACGGTTTCCGCCGGCTCAACGTGAGCGGCACTGACAATGCGGCGAATGGTGTTGCCGTCAATCACAAAGTTCTGGCCCAGGGTTTTGGTGGGCCGGATGTTCAGCTCCTCCGCCAGGGCGCGGATATCCGAAGCGCCCAGTAATCGGGCCGGAGGCAGGGGTTCAGTCACCAGTACATGCTACCTAACGCCGAGAAGCTTCTCTTCGCTATCAATCGTCCCTGCGCACATCCGGGCAAAGATAACTTCATACAGTTTTGCCGCTTAAAGGGGGTTAGCTTAGAAGCTAATATATGCGACCTACTGAGCCAAGGATGCACATTGACCAAGGACCTCTCGCAGGCAGGTCCGTTGAAAACCGAGCGAAAAACGATGCCTTCCTCAGGTTGAGGGGCCGGATGCCTACTCGCAAAGGTTCATACAGGAGCGAAGGGGCCCTACTATTCAACGCTGAAAGCACCAATTGCTGAGGCACATATCTCCCTCGACGCCGAAGCACAGATGGCCTCAACGTTCGCGGTAACAGCAATTACTAGATTCGATGAATCCCACGTGGACATCCGCAACCCCTTGGCGGCAGTTCTCCTGCGCAGCGAGTCAGCATCGAGCTCATAAATTGAAAAACTCACGTCGGAAGCGCGTGCGATCGCCGAAGCAGACATTAACTCAAAGGTTGCGCAGACCGTCACGGGGGCAACGCAACCCG
>JABBNV010000152.1:0-6471 GCA_019352125.1 Acidobacteriota bacterium
CCCTGATTTGGCTGAACTTACATTTGGGTAAACGCGGCAGTAGCCGGGTCTGCGCCGATGCGCACGCCGGCCTCTAGTGCTGTAATGTCGGCCAGCTCTGCATCAGTGAGCGTCACTGACACGGCGCCCAGATTTTCGCGAATCCGGCCCGAGTTAGCGGATTTCGGAATAACAATGGTGCCCTGGGCCAGGTGCCATGCCAGCACAACCTGAGCCGGAGTCGCGTCATACTTCTCCGCTAGTTTCCGCACTGGGTCCGCGCCGAGATCCGCACCCTGACCGAGTGGGCTATAAGCCTCCACGGCGATCCCGAGTGAACGGCTCTTGGCCGCCACGTTGCGCTGCTGCAGGGTGGGGTGAATCTCAATCTGGTTCACTGCCGGGACCACCCTTGCGCTCTTCAAAAGAGTGTCCAGGTGGTCCTCCAAAAAGTTGGACACACCAATTGCACGGATCTGGCCATCTGCATGAAGGTCTTCCATGTTCGCCCATGCCTGAACGTAGAGGCCCTGAGACGGCACAGGCCAGTGGATCAGGTAGAGGTCAAGGTAATCCAGCCCCAGTGCGTCGCGGCTGCGCTGAAACACTTCCTTGACAATTCCCTGCTCGCCATTGCGCAACTTGGTGGTGACAAAGATTTCCTCACGCGGAATCCCTGAGGCGGCAAGAGCTGCGCCCACACCAGCTTCATTCCGGTACGCCGCGGCGGTGTCAATGTGACGGTAGCCAGCCTCGAGGGCATCCTCAACGATGCGCTGCGTCTCCTCCGGCGGAACCTGGAACACGCCAAAGCCCAATTGCGGGATTTCGACGCCGTTGTTGAGCGTCACCGTGGGAATGTTGGTCTCTTGTGCCGGAGACATAATCACTACTTTCTGTGGTGGGAAACAGTGGTTCAGCCGCGCGTCTACACGGGCGCCGCGAACCGCCGTCGGATGGGCTATATCCAACACTATGCACTCGTTGGTGCCATGTCAGTACAAAAAACTCACCCTGCGCTTCCTAGGACGCGCAGACCTACCTTCTGTGTTGGCCAGGTATTCCGGCACACTGCAGAATAGGACGCATGGGACAAAGTGCAGAATTCGGTAGCTTCCTCAAGGCCATGCGGTCACGCCTGACTCCCGAACAAGCAGGAATTAGGACGACGTCCGGTGGGCGACGTGTGCCCGGGTTGCGTCGGGAAGAAATCGCCAGGCTAGCAGATGTGAGCACTGATTATTACGTCCGCCTGGAACAGGGACGAAATATCCACCCGTCCCGTGCAGTGCTCGATTCAGTAGCGCGTGCGCTGCAACTCGATGTGCGCGAGCATGCTCACATGATTGACCTGCTCGAAAACTGTGCCAGCCCCCAACATCCTCCCGTTCCTCCGCAAAACGTACGGCCAGCGCTGCGCCAGCTCTTGGATGCCGTGGGCAACGTACCGGCGCTGGTGTTGGGGCGGCGCACGGACGTGCTTGCCGGAAACACGCTAGCCTTCCTACTCCTGGCTGATTTCCCAGCCCTCCCGGCAGCAGAGCGGAACATGACCCGGTGGCTCATGCTGGATCCACATGCACGAAAGCTGTTTCGTGACTGGGAGGAAGCAGCCGCAGAAGCCGTTGGTGCACTGCGTCTGGACGTGGGCAGGCACCCCAATGACGAACAATCCACCCATCTGGTGGGAGAGCTGGCCGTGCACAGTGAGGAATTCCGTCAATGGTGGGCTGGCCACCGCGTGGCATCCGGATTCGCCGGCAGGGTTCGGCTGAGGCACCCTGTGGTGGGAGACCTCGACTTGGACTTTGAAGATCTTGCTGTGCGGGACGATCCGGACCAGGTGCTGCGCGTCTATTCCGCAAGGCCAGGCTCGCCGTCGGCCGATTCCTTGGCCCTTTTGGGCAGCTTCGGGGCCGACGACGCTGCCAAGAGCGCCCCGTTGGACGCGACCGCAGAAAACTGATTTCGACGCGACTCAATCACGGCAGGAGCTCCGCTGGGATATCGATGAACAGAGATCTGAGGTATTCACCAACCGCCTCGGCCTAGGTATCCGCCCGCATGGACGACGCAGCCCCTTCGCCCAACAAGCCGACTACTTTAGAGTTCAACGCCAGGATATTCGGCAACTTGTAGCGCTCAATATCCCGTTCCCCGGCGTCCGGCATCAGCGGCCTGAAGTGATCAACCGTCAGGGTTGAGCTAAGCCAGTCTTACTCCCGTTCGGGCGTGACTCCACGGGGTAGCCCGCACCTGCATCCGCTATGCCAGAGAAAGGTCCGCTGAGTCGAATTGCTCGCGGCGGCCCACCCAGCTCAGCGACGAGCATCTCCGCGGCCCAGCGGGCCTTCTCCTCAACATTAAGCCCGGTGAGCACAACAGTCACCGAGTTCTTGTGGCCACCCAACCTGTTGACGGCAACCTGCTCCCGCAAGGCAAGAATGTGGCATCCATTGAAGTGGAGAAGGCAATCTTCTCTGCGGACCCGAACGGAGCGGAAGTCGCCGTCGTAGGCCTGCCGCATCCACGCTGCACCGAGGCCCCGACGGACACCATTATTTCCGAAGCGCTGCCGCGAACCTCTACCCGTAAGATTCAGAAATACGACCTTCGCCCCGTGCACGAAAGTCACTACGTCCCAGGAGTATCCACCCCGTGACATCATCAATCGAGCCGGCGCAGACCATTGACGCGCTCGACGGTGCATGCCACGATCACTGCGATCCAGTTTGCCCCACGGCATAATTGGGGCCTTCCGAGGTGCGGCTCGCTGCCATGCTCACCATTGCGGCCCACGCTATCCTGGGCCTCCCGCCGTCTAGGCATCGGTGATATGATGACTTCATCAAGTCACTATGTGGTGCTTATTCTTTAGCAGTCGCGGAGATCCGTCGTGTTCGACAATGAAGAACGGCCCTTGTACGAGATCAAAGCGAATCTCTTCAAGGGGCTGGCCCATCCATACCGCATCCGTGTTTTGGAAATCCTTGCCGGGGCGCAGGAGCTGTCCGTCTCGGACATGATTTCAGCGACGGGCCTTGAGGCCTCGCATCTTTCACAGCACCTGTCCGTACTGCGGCGCTATGGCTTGGTTGTGTCCGAGCGGCGCGCCAGCGTGGTCTATTACCGTCTGGCATTCCCCCAGGTCGCGGAATTGTTGCAAGTTGCCCGGTGCCTCCTTTCGGAATTGCTGCAAGACTCGCAGCGGCACCAAACCTCTGCCTTGTCCCTCCCCGCCATTGCTACAGCCGAGTGAGCATTTCCTTGAAATCGCTGCGATCGTTGTTGCCAAGCGCCCAGGACTATCGCGAGCTGCGTAAAAGTTGGCGAGGAGACCTCATTGCGGGCGTCACCGTCGGTATTGTGGCACTCCCGTTGGCGCTGGCCTTTGGTGTGAGTTCGGGCGCGGGTGCAGAGGCCGGGCTCATTACAGCCATTGTGGCTGGAATTATTGCCGCCGTGTTTGGTGGCTCCAATGTGCAGGTATCCGGACCTACGGGCGCGATGGTGGTGGTGCTCGCCCCCATTGTGGTTAGCCATGGCGTGGGATCCGTGGTGATCATCAGCATCTTTGCCGGCGTCATTGTTCTCCTGGCCGGTGCACTGCGCCTGGGCCGCACCGTGAGTTACATACCGTGGCCGGTCATCGAGGGGTTCACCGTCGGCATCGGCGTCATCATCTTCCTCCAGCAGCTGCCCGCTGCAGTGGGTGTCAGCGGCGCCAAAAACAGCACCAATGCCGTTGTTGCCGCAGTTCAGTCCTTTCTGGGTGCGGACTGGCCCAAGGCACTATTCTCCCTTGCCACCGTAGCCGTGGTGGCCGCCATCATGCTGCTACTTACCCGCGTGAGCGGCAAGCTACCGGCGTCGTTCATGGCAATTGTGGTGGTGACGCTGGGCGCGGTCCTGCTCGGATCCCCCCTACAAACTATTGGGACCCTGCCGCATTCCTTACCCATGCCGGCATTTCCGGCTATCAGAGTGGAAACCCTATCCAGCCTCTTGGGCCCGGCCTTTGCAGTGGCCGCTCTGGCTGCCATCGAGTCCCTCCTCTCGGCTAGAGTCGCTTCCTCCATGGCCGATGTCGGCCCCTATAACGCCGATCGTGAGCTGGTGGGCCAAGGCCTCGCCTCCATCGTTTCGGGGCTCTTTGGAGGAATGCCCGCCACCGGTGCCATCGCCCGAACAGCTGTGAATGTCAGGTCTGGAGCGCGGACGCGTGCCGCCGCCGTCGTCCATTCCATCGCCCTGCTGGTCGTGGTCTACGTGGCGGCCAACGTAGTGTCCGTGATTCCGTTGGCGGCGCTCTCCGGAGTTCTTATGGTGACGGCCACTAGAATGGTCTCCCCCACAGTCATCAAGCAGGTACTGCGCTCCACCCGGTCCGACGCGGTGGTATTTGTTGTCACCGCGATCATCACTGTCAGTTTTGACCTGATCGTTGCCGTCGGTATTGGCATCGCCGTGGCAGCGTTCTTCGCCCTACGGGCACTCAGCAAGGCCAGCGGCGTTCACCGAGAAGAACTCGACGGCGTGCCCGTGATCGGGGACGAGAGGATTGCACTCTTCCGCATTGATGGTTCGCTCTTCTTCGGCGCAGCCGAGCGTCTGCTTGAGCGGATCAGCGCACACCAAGGCACTGAGGTTGTGATCCTGCGCCTTTCCCAGCTTCAACTCATCGATGCCACTGGCGCCCACACACTGACCGAACTCGTGAACGCACTGGAACGCCGCGGCGTCACGGTGCTGATCAAGGGCATTCGCGACGAGCATCTGGCGGTCTTGGAGCGACTCGGCGTCATCAAATCCCTCCGCCACCCCAACCACCTCTTCGCCGAGCTGGAACCAGCCGTTGTCCACGCGCGGTCACACATCAGCCGGGCCATCAGCGCCAGGGCGTAACGACCGGCATTTTCCGCTGGCCCCGTGATGTGAAGCCAGGATGCCCGAAAAAGCCAAGGGATGATGGTCGGTTCAGGTGGCAGCGCAGCAGATCTGCACCACTTTGAGCTCAGTGGTCCTTCCGCGTTTCTTGAAAAGCCCTAGATTCCGGACGTGAGGAATCCGCGTAACCACCAAAGTGGTGTAGTTGCGTTTTCAACCCAGCATCCGTGGCGCAGTTGCTGACGCCGTACTGGCAGGTGGTTGTCGGTGCCCCCATGCACTATAGAAAGATGCGGGGATGGGCCCCGCAGGAACGGACCTTCTATGAATCTCGTATCTCTTCGCATAATTACTGACAACGTTGCCACCATGGCCAGGTTCTATGAGCGGGTCACCGGTGTGACCGCGGTACACCTCAACGAGCACTTTGCCGAACTCCGTACTCCCTTTGGAACACTCGCCATAGGGAGTACCGCCACTGTAGGACTCTTCGGGCCGGGTTCAGCGAAGCCTGCTGAGAACCACTCGGTAATCCTTGAGTTCCTGGTCAAAGATGTTGATGCTGAGTTTGAATCGCTCAAAAGCTGGGTCACTACATTCGTGAACGAACCAACCACCATGCCCTGGGGCAACCGCTCGCTACTACTCCGCGATCCCGATGGCAACCTCATCAACCTCTTCACACCGGTTGCCCCTGCCGCCATCGAGAAATTCGCCGCCTACGCTCGGTGACTCCACCCTTACGCGCCGCTTCCCCCTTCACTTGCGGTGGCAGGGTCAATACCGCTGGCATGTGGCGAGCCCATGGAGCCACCGATACTTAAGACGCAGGAATTGCATGATGAATTCTGGCAACCTGCTTGATGTACCTAACGACGACGTCAATGACGTACGCGGCAGACTCAAGCGAACACGCTGGTCCCGCCTTTGTGGCCAGAGCAGGGTTGGGCTTTGGGAACAGACCAGACCAAGCTCCAGCGGCTAGTTTTCTACTGGGCAAATGGCTTTGACTGGAATGCTCAACAGTGTTGCATCAACAGGTTGCCATGGCACACTGCAAATATTTCAGGCACTGCTGTGAACTATCTGAGATTCGAAGGCGAAAACCCAGCTGCGCTGCCGATCATCCTGGCTAACGGGTGGCCAAGCACTGCCATTGAACTCGTTGAACTTGCACCACGCCGTGCTACTCCAACCCTGTATGGCGGGCTCGCAACGGACGCCCTGACCGTTATTGTGCCTGCACTCCCCCGGGTTCCCCTTCTCCCCGCAGCGTCCCACGCATGCTGAACAAACGCACGAACTCCGGCATACGTTTCCTCTGTGCCCCTGCTGAAGAAACTACTTGAGAGCGAACTCACCAAGTGCGGCATTGAAGTATCCACGGCACTGTGTGAGCACTTCGAAATGTCCCGTGTGGAACTCTTTGAAGCCGTTCGAGTGTTGGAACTGGCCACCTTTGAGGACATCCTGTCTCGGTTTGGACCGGAGCCGGCTGCGATATCTGCAAGCCAACCGTAGCCTCCATCCTGGCCAGCCAGCGGAGCGAATACGTGCTGGATGGCGGCCGCGGTGCGCTGCAAGACACCAATGACCGCGCCCTGG
>JABBNV010000152.1:6481-6734 GCA_019352125.1 Acidobacteriota bacterium
GCGCCCTGGCTAACATGCAGAAGGACGGGAGCTATTCAGTAGTGCCGCGAATTCCCGGCGGAGAGATCACCCCGGAGAAGCTGGGCGTCATGGCCAAGGTGGCACAGGATTACGCCCTCTATACCAAGATCACGGGTGGCCAGCGGATCGATATGTTTGGCGCCCGCTTGGAACAGCTCCCGGAGATCTGGCGCATTCTGGTGGACGCAGGCTTCGAATCCGGCCAGGCCTATGGCAAGAGTTTGCGCACGGT